>JBOGIX010000324.1:0-4788 GCA_050744685.1 Vicinamibacterales bacterium
TCCCAGCGGAACGTGCCGAGCAGGATCAGGAACTCACCGATGAACCCGTTGGTGGTCGGCAGCGCAATCGAGGCGAGCGTGATGATCAGGAAGGCCGTCACCAGCCGCGGCGTGATCGCCTTCAGCCCGCCGTACTCGGAGATGAGGCGCGTGTGGCGCCGATCCGACAGCATGCCGACCATCATGAACAGGCCGCCCGTGCTGACGCCGTGGGCGAGCATCTGGTACACCGAGCCCTGCACCCCCTGCACGTTCATCGCGCACAGCCCGAGCACCACGAACCCGAGGTGGCTCACGCTGGAGTAGGCGACGAGCTTCTTCATATCCGGCTGCACCATGGCGACGAGCGCGCCGTAGATGATGCCGATGACCGCGAGCACCGCGATATACGGCGCGAAGTAGAGCGCCGCCGCCGGGAAGAGCGGGAACGCGAACCGCAGCAGGCCGTAGGTGCCCATCTTCAGCAGCACGCCGGCCAGGATGATGGAGCCGGCGGTCGGCGCCTCGACGTGCGCGTCGGGCAGCCAGGTGTGGAACGGGAACAGCGGCACCTTGATGGCGAACGCGACGGCGAACGCGAGGAAGCCCCAGAACTCGAAGCGCTGCGTCAGCGTGAGGCCGTAGAGATCGAGCAGGTTGAAGCTCGGGGCACCGGTGGCGTTGGCATGCGCGACGGCCAGGGCGATGATCGCGATGAGCATCAGCACGCTGCCGGCCATCGTGTAGAGGATGAACTTCACCGCCGCGTAGATGCGGCGCTCGTAACCCCAGATCCCGATGAGGAAGTACATCGGGATGAGCATCGCGTCCCAGAAGACGTAGAACAGGAACAGGTCGATCGACACGAACACGCCGAGCATCGCCGTCTCGAGCGCGAGGATGAAGAACGCGAACGACTTCACCCCTTTGTGGATCGAGTCCCAGGCGGACAGCAGCGCGATGGGCGTGAGGAAGCCGGTCAGGACGACGAGCAGCAGGCTGATGCCGTCGACGCCGATGTAGTACTGGATGCCCAGGTCGGGCATCCACGCATGCCGTTCCTCGAACTGGAACGCCGCGCTGGCCGGGTCGAATCGCCACCAGAGGAAGAGCGTCGCGGCGAACGTCACGAGCGAGGTCACGAGCGCGATGACGCGCACGAGCGGCTGGCGCTCCGGCCTGTCGCCGCGGCCGCCGGCAATCAGGACGAGGATCGCGCCGGCGAGCGGCAAAAAGACGATGAGAGAGAGCAGCATGTTCATCTGAACAGGTAATACCCGAGCATGGCGACCACACCGAGCAGCAGGGCGAAGGCGTATGTGCGCACCGATCCCGTTTGCGCCTGCCGCAGGCCGCCGCTGCCGGCGCTGACCGCCTGGCCGACGCCGTTCACGGCGCCGTCGATGAGGCCCGCATCCACGCCCTTCCACAACCCGCCGGTCGAGAGCGCCTTGATCGGCTGCACGACCGCGCCGTCGTAGATCTCGTCGACGTAGTACTTGCCGAGCAGCAGCTGATAAATCGGGCGGAAGCTCCTGGCCATGTTGGCGGCGGCGCTGCGATTGCGGAGCCAGAAATATGCGGCGATGCCGATGCCCGCGAGCGCGATGCCGCTCGACAGCGCCATGAGCATCAGCTCGGTGCCCGTGTCTGCGTGCGCCGCCTCTTCGGCGTGCGCGGCCTCGGCCTGTGGCTCGGTGGCCACTGCCTGCGCGAGCACGAGGGTGGTGGGCCCGGGAACTGCAGCCGTGTCCTGCGGCGCGGGCGCGTGCGCCTCGAACGACGGCTCGAGGAACTGTTCGATCCGGTTGCTGCCGCCGAGCGCGTGCGGCACGCCCACGTAGCCGGCAAAGACCGACCCGGCCGCCAGCACGATCAGCGGAAACGCCATCGACCACGGGGCTTCGTGCGGCGTGCCGTGCCCGTGATCGTCCTTCCGGCTGAAGCCGGAAGCCACAGGAGCTGTGTGGGGAGCGCCGGAACCTTGGTGGAGGCGGTCAGGCGGAAGACCTCCATGCGCCACCGGCTCCTCCTCTTCCGGATGCGCGGCCGCCGGCGCGTCGTGCCGCCGCTCGCCGTGGAAGGTCAGAAAAACCAGGCGGAACATGTAGGTCGCGGTGAGCAGCGACGTCACGATGCCGATGAACCAGAAGAGCTGATGCCCCGGCGTGGACGCCGTGAACGTCCGGAACAGGATCTCGTCCTTGCTGAAGAACCCGGCGAGCCCCGGCACCCCGGCAATGGCCAGCGCGCCGATCAGGAACGTCCAGTAGGTGATCGGCAGGTACTTCTTCAGCCCGCCCATGTTCCTCAGGTCCTGTTCACCGGCCAGCGCGTGAATCACCGCGCCGGACCCGAGGAACAGCAGGGCCTTGAAGAATGCGTGCGTATAGAGATGGAAGATGCCGGCGGCATACGCGCCCACGCCCATCGCCAGGAACATGTAGCCGAGCTGCGACACGGTCGAATATGCCAGCACACGCTTGATGTCGTTCTGCACGAGGCCAATCGTGCCGGCCATCAGCGCCGTCATCACCCCGATCGCCGCCACAACGGCCAGCGTGATCGGCGCATGCTCGAAGATCACCGCGTTGCGGCCGATCATGTAGACGCCCGCGGTCACCATCGTCGCGGCGTGGATGAGCGCCGACACCGGCGTCGGACCTTCCATCGCGTCCGGCAGCCAGACATACAGCGGGATCTGTGCCGATTTGCCAGTTGCGCCGAGAAAGAGCAGCAGCGTGGCGATCGTCATCACGCCCATCGCGGTCTCGGGCGCCCGTGTCGCCGCAGCCGCGGCAACGCCCTGGAAGTCCAGCGTGCCGAACGTCCAGAAGATCAGCAGCATGCCGAGCATGAAGCCGAAATCGCCGATGCGATTGACGACGAACGCCTTCTTGCCGGCGTCGGCCGCCGATCGCTTCTTGAACCAGAAGCCGATCAGCAGATACGAGCAGAGCCCGACGCCCTCCCAGCCGACGAACATGACCGGGAAGTTGGCGCCGAGCACCAGCACCAGCATGAACGCGGCAAACAGGTTCAGGTAGGAGAAGTAGCGCGCGTACTCGCTGTCCGGCTCGTCATGCATGTAGCCGGTCGAATAGATGTGGATGAGCGACCCGATGCCGGTGACGACGAGGATCATCACCGCGGCGAGATGATCGACGCGCAGCGTCAGCGGTACCTCGAGGCTGCCCGACGAGATCCACGAATAGACGGTCTGCTCGACGTGCTCCACACCCGTCGAGGTCAGCCCCCACACGACGGCCACGGAGACCAGGAACGATCCGATGATCGCCAGGCAGGCCACGCCGCCCGACACGGACTTCGGCAGCCGCTTTCCGATGAAGGCGTTGACGAGGAAGCCGAGCAGTGGAAGCAGCGGAATGAGAGGCAGCATCACCATTTCAGGGAGGTGTAGGCGTCGGGGTCGAGCGTCTCGCGGTGGCGGAAGAGCGAAATCACGATGGCCAGGCCCACCGCCGCTTCCGCCGCCGCAACGGTCATCACGAAGAACGTGATGATCTGCCCGTCAACGGTGCCCAGGTACCGGCCCACCGCGACGAACGTCAGGTTCACGGCATTCAGCATGATCTCGATCGACAGGAGCAGCGTGATCAGGTTCCGCCGGAGGAACACGCCGGCCGTGCCGATCGAGAACAGGAGGCCCGACAGGATCAGGTAGTGATTGAGCGGGATCATCTCAGCGCTCCCTCCGCGCGAGGACGACGGCGCCGACCATGGCCACGAGAATCAGGATGGAGGTCGCCTCGAACGCAAAGGCGTGCTCACGGAAGAGCACCGTCCCGATCCTGGCCACCGAGCTCACACCGGTCGCCTCCGCGTCCTGGGTGAACCAGGTGGGACCAATTCGCGACAGCGCCCACAGCACTTCGATCGCGAGGAGCGCCGACAGCGCCGCGCCGACCATCCGGCCGCGCGCGCCGATCGTATGCGCCAGCGCACTCACGACCTGCCCTTCCTGCTTCACGTTGAGCAGCATGACCACGAACAGGAACAGCACCATGATGGCGCCGGCGTAGATGATGATCTGGGTGACCGCCGTGAACGGCGCATCGAGCAGGATGTACAGCCCCGCCAGCCCCCCGAACGAGGTAATGAGCAGGATCACGCTGTACATCGGGTTCCGCTGCACGACGACGAACAGCGAGGCCACGACGGTGATGGCGGCAAACACGTAGAAGGCTACGACTTCCATATCTCGTCCCGATCGCGGGTCACCGGCCTACCCGATCCACAACACCAGCGCCGCCGTCGCCAGCAGGTTCAACACCGCGACGGGCAGCAGCCACTTCCAACCGAACTCCATCAGCTGGTCGTAGCGGTACCGCGGCAGCGTCCAGCGCATCCACACGTAGAATAAGAGGATCAGGAAGACCTTGATGAGGACGTAGATCCACTGCAGCCAGTCGGGCAGGAACGGTCCGAGCCACCCTCCCAGATACAGGCTGGTCGCGACCGCCGAGACGGTGACCATGTTCACGTACTCGGCGAGGAAGAACATGGCGAAGGCCATCGAGCTGTATTCGGTGTGGTAGCCGGCGACGAGCTCCTGCTCCGCTTCCGGAAAGTCGAACGGCGCACGATTGGTCTCGGCGACCCCCGCGATCATGTAAATGATGAATCCGAAGAACTGCGGAATGATGTACCAGCGCGGGATGAACCCGAGCCAGTACCCGTCCTGGCCGAGCACGATCTCCCGCAGCGACAGCGACCCCGCCATCAGGATGACCGCGGCGAGCGCGAGGCCGTACGACAGCTCGTAGCTGATCATCTGCGCCGCCGAGC
>JBOGIX010000325.1:0-3110 GCA_050744685.1 Vicinamibacterales bacterium
CAGCATCGAGCGCGCGGTGCTGATGGCGGATCCGGCGGCGGAGTCGGTCTCGCCCGACGACCTCGCGCTGCGCGTGCACCGCCAGCCGGAGCCGGCGCGTCCGCGGTCGCTCGAGGACGCCGAACGGGACTTCATCGAAAAGGTGCTGGCGGATCACGGCGGCGACGTGCGCATGGCAGCGCAGCAGCTCGGCATGAGCCGCAGCGCCCTCTACCGGCGGCTCCAGCAGTATGGCGTTCGTGAGTAAGCCGCCGCAGGGCGGCACGCTCCGGACGCGGGGACTGCACCGCAGCCTCGAGCGGTCCGTGCTGCTGCTCACGCTGCTCGCCGGCCTGCCTGCCGCGGCGGCCCTGCTCCTGGTCACGTCGCGGCTCACCTACAGCTTCGAGGTGCGCTGGACGGTCGCGGCCTTGATCGTGGCCGTCTGGATCGGTTCGGCAGCGGCCGCGTACCAGGCGGTCACGCGTGCGCTGTATCTGCAGGCGAACCTGCTCGGCGCGCTGCGGGAGGGAGACTACTCGATCCGGGGCACCGGCGCGCAGCCGGGAAGCGCGGTCGATCTCGTGCTGCAGGAGATCAATGCGCTCGGCGACACGCTGCAGCGCCAGCGCACCGAGGCGGTCGAATCGACGCGGCTCCTGCAGAGCGTCATGGCAGCGATCGACGTCGCGGTGTTCGCCTTCGACATGGACGGCCTCCTCGTGCTCGCGAACCCCGCGGCCGAGCGGCTGCTCGGCCAGCCCTCGTCACAGCTCCTCGGACGGGAGGCCCATGATTTGGGCCTGGCCGGCTATCTCTCCGGAGACTCGCCGCGGCTCGTGGAGCGGCCGTTCGGCGGCGACAGCGGACGACTCGAGCTGCGGCGATCGAGTTTCCGCCGCGACGGCAAGCCGCATCAGCTGCTGGTGTTCGCCGACCTCAGCCGCGCGCTGCGCGAGCAGGAGCAGCAGGCGTGGCAGCGGATCGTCCGCGTGCTGTCGCACGAGATCAACAACTCGCTGACGCCGATCAAGTCGATCGCGCACAGCATCAAGCGGATGCTCTCGCGCGTGCCCGACCTGCCGCGGGCCGCCGAGATCCAGGACGGCCTGAACCTGATCGAGACGCGCTCGGGCTCGCTCGGCCGCTTTCTCCGCGCTTACGCGCAGGTGGCCCGCCTGCCGAAGCCGCAGCAGCGCATCGTCCGGATCGCGCCGATTGCGCACCGCGTGGCCGAGCTCGAAGATCGGATGCCGGTGACGGTGGCCGCAACCACCGACGTGGCGCTGAACGCCGATCCGGATCAACTCGAACAGCTGCTGATCAACATCGTCCGGAACGCCGTCGATGCGACGCTGGAGGCCGGCGGCCGGGTCTGGATCGACTGGACCGCTGCCGACGGCGCGCTCCAGCTCACGGTCGAAGACGAAGGACCGGGACTGCCCGACACCGCCAACCTGTTCGTCCCGTTCTTCACGACCAAGCCCACCGGCTC
The DNA here is from genome assembly GCA_050744685.1 of Vicinamibacterales bacterium. Lineage (GTDB taxonomy): Bacteria > Acidobacteriota > Vicinamibacteria > Vicinamibacterales > 2-12-FULL-66-21 > JACCXG01. The sequence continues at coordinate 1,475 of JBOGIX010000325.1, forward strand.
GGGCATCGGTCTCGCACTCTGCCGCCAGATCGCCGAGGCGCACGGCGGCTCGCTCTCGCTCGCGAACCGCGACGAGGGGCGGGGATGCCGCGCGGTGCTTCGCCTGCCGCTCTGATCGCTGAGAGCCTGCGAATCAATCGAACAGCGAGTGAGCGCAGCGAGCGAGCCCACGAGAGCCGCCTTCGCGCTCCGCGCTACGGCGGCCAAGGCGGGGCGGCCATTGGGAATGCAAGCGCTTGCCCGCCGTAGCTTTAGCGGAGGCGGGAGCGTGTAAGGGGGTCCGGGGGACGAAGTCCCCCGGTGAATAATGAATCCCGAAGAGTACCAGCGTGTCGGCCAGCTGTATCACGCGGCGCTCGACGTGCCGCGCGAGGATCGAGCGGCCTTTCTCGACGCCGCGTGCGGCGGTGACGCTGAAATGCGACGCCAGGTCGAGTCGCTGCTCCGCGCCAACGAGGCCGCAGATGCGGACGGCCTCTTGTCGCCCACGCGAGAACGCGATATCCCTCCGCACGGCGCGAGCAGCACGCCGCCGCCCTTCGTGGACTCGCCTGCGCTCAGGATTATGGCGCAGCAGATCGGCCGCGAGGACGAATCGCATGCCCTGAGCGGACGAATCGGCGACTACGACATCCTGTCGCTCATAGGCCGCGGTGGTATGGGCGAGGTCTACCTCGCCAAGGATGCGAGGCTCGGCCGCAGAGTCGCGGTCAAGCTGCTGCAGCCCGGCCTCACCCGGCATCCCGACGCCCTTCGCCGCTTCGAGCAGGAGGCCCGCGCCGCCTCCTCGCTCAACCATCCGAACATCGTCACCATCTACGAAATCGGCGACATGGACGGCCGGCGCTTCCTGGCGATGGAGTTCGTGGAAGGGCGCTCGCTGGCCGCGATGGCGGGGGCCGCGATTGAGGCAGGCACGGTCGCGCACATGGGCGCGCAGCTGGCGAAGGCGCTGTCGGTGGCCCACGCCGCCGGCATCGTGCATCGCGACATCAAGCCGGAAAACGTGATGGTCCGCGCCGACGATTACGTGAAGCTGCTCGACTTCGGTGTGGCGCGCCTGATCCCGCCAGATGCCGTCCTGTCCGGGAATGCGGGCATGAATGCGACGGCGCCCGCGTTGATCGTGGGCACGCCGCGCTACATGTCGCCGGAGCAGGCGCGCGGTGAACCGGCGGTGAGCGCCAGCGACGTCTTCTCGCTCGGTGTCGTCCTCTACGAGCTCGCGACCGGCACGCATCCGTTCGAAGCGGAATCGGCGCTCGGCATGCTGCACGCCATCACCTCACGCGCCACGCCGACCGCCGGAGCGGGCGCGGCGGCGCTTCCCCCGCACCTCGAACGTCTACTGCTGCGGATGCTCGAGAAGGACGCCGCCATGCGTCCCTCGGCGGCGGAGGTGGAGGCCGAGCTGACGAAGCTGTCCGCGGCCCTCTCCGAGCGCATCAGCATGGATCCCTGGGCGGATCCAGGGGAACGGCCGCGCACTCGGGACCTTCCGCCGCAGCGCACGCCGCTCATCGGCCGGGCGGGCGAGCTCGTCGCCATCAAAGGCATGCTGCTCGATCCGGCCGTGAGCCTCCTGACCTTGACGGGACCGGGGGGCACGGGCAAGACACGACTCGGCGTGCTGGTT
>JBOGIX010000326.1:0-11894 GCA_050744685.1 Vicinamibacterales bacterium
CCGCCGCACAAGGAGGTGCCAGGCAAGTCAGCTTGATCGTCGCGCACGGCACGATCGTGACGATGGACGACGCGCGGCGAGTGCTGACCGATGGCGCCATCGCCGTGGACGGCCGCGACATCATCGCGGTCGGCCCGGCGCAATCGATTGCGAGCGCGTATCGCGCCTCCCAGACCATCGACGCCGGCGGCGACATCGTCATGCCGGGCCTGATCAATACCCACACGCACGCGCCCATGGTCCTGTATCGCGGACTCGCCGACGACCTGGCGCTCATGGACTGGCTTCAGCAGTACATCTTTCCGGCGGAGGCGAAAACCGTGACGCCGGAGTTCGTGCGTGCCGGCACGCGGCTCGCTGCCCTGGAGATGATCAGGTCCGGGACGACGACCTACACGGACATGTACTACTTCGAGGAGGAGGTTGCCCGCACCACCAGGGCCGCGGGCCTCCGCGCGGTACTCGGGCAGACGATCATTCAGTTCCCCGTGCCGGATGCGAAAACGCCGGCCGAAGGCCTTGCTCGAACGGAGAAGTTCCTCCGCGAGTTCAAGGACGACGAGCTGATCGTGCCGGCGGTGGCGCCGCATGCGATGTACACGCTGGATACCGCCACGTTGAAGAGCGCTCGTGCGCTGGCGGACCGCGAGCGCGCGCCGGTGTTGATCCACCTTGCCGAGGCGCCCGACGAGGTGAAGGTCGCGCGAGAGAAGTACGGGACCACGCCGGTGCAATACCTCGAATCGATCGGCTTTTTCGGGCCGCGCACGCTTGGCGCACACGTCATCCATGTGACGCCCGACGACATCGCCGTGCTCCGCGCCCGCGGCGTGGGCGTGTCTCACAATCCGGAAAGCAACATGAAGCTGGCGAGCGGCACCGCTCCGGTGCCGGCGATGCGGGCTGCCGCGATCCCCGTCGGCCTCGGCACCGACGGCGCCGCCAGCAACAACGATCTCGACATGTTCGAGGCGATGCGCCAGGCCGCTTTCCTGCACAAGCTGCAGTCGAACGATCCGCGCACACTTCCGGCGGCCGACGTAGTGGCCATGGCCACCCGGGAAGGGGCGCGCGCCCTCGGGCTGGATCGCGAGCTTGGCTCGCTCGAGCCCGGCCGCAGGGCGGACATCATCGTCGTGTCCATGCGCTCGGCGCGGCAGACGCCGATGTACGATCCCATCTCACACCTCGTGTATGCCACGCGGGGAGACGACGTGCGGACGACCATCGTGAACGGGCGGGTGCTGATGCGCGACGGGAAGGTGTTGACGCTCGACGAGCCGGCGATCCTGGCGGAGGCGCGGCGGTGGGCAGCGCAGGTGCGCGCGGCGGTCGGCCGATGAACGTCCTGATCGACGCGGATCGCATTCACACGCGCATTTTGGAGCTGGCCCAGGAGATCGAGGGCGCCTATCCGGCGGAGGAGGAAATTCATCTGGTCGGCGTCCTGAAAGGCGGCTTCGTATTCATGGCCGACCTCATCCGCGCGATGAGCGCCAGGGTCACCCTCGATTTCATCGCGGTCTCGAGTTACCAGCAGGGCACGCGATCGACGGGCGAGGTCCGCCTGATGAAGGACGTCGACGCCCGCCTGGAAGGACGCCACGTCATCATCGTCGAAGACATCGTCGACACGGGGTTGACCCTGACCTACCTGCAGGACATCCTGCGCGCGCGTGCGCCGAAGAGCCTGCGGACGGCATGTCTCCTGAGCAAGCCCTCGCGGCGGCTGGTCGACGTCAAGGTCGAGTACATCGGGTTTACGATCGAGGACAAGTTCGTCGTCGGCTACGGGCTGGACTACGCGGAGCAATTTCGGAACCTGCCGCATATTGCGGTGCTCAATGAATAGGCCCCGGGGGCACGTCGGCTCGGACGCTCGCGGGTTCAGGGACTCGGTGGGCCGTCTCCGGGCTACGCCGTGGTTCCGGCTGGTGTCCGCATGAAGCGTTTCGACATCATCACGGAGTCCGACGCGCGGATGCTGGACGTCGGCGCCGTCGTCGAGTTGGCCGCCGGCGGTCACGTGACGCCGCTGGCGCGCGACACGCTGTCCGCGCGGCGCGTGACCGTCGTGCCCGCGGGCACGTACGATCCGGCACTGCCAGCCGATCTTGCGCCGGCGGCGGACATCCGGCGCGTGGTGATCGGCAGCGATCACACGGGCGTGGCGATGAAGCGGGCCGTGCTGCAGCACCTGCGGGCCAAGGGACTGGCCGTCACCGACGTGGGCACGGACGGCCCTGAGCCGGTGGATTACCCGGACATTGCCGCGGCGGTGGCGCTGGCGGTTGCCCGCCAGGAAGCGGACGCCGGCATTGTCATCGACGGCGCGGGCATTGGATCGGCCATCGCCGCGAACAAGGTGCGCGGCGTTCGCGCGGCCATGTGTCCGGACGAGACGATCGCCCGGTACTCGCGGGAGCACAACGGCGCCAACGTGATGACGCTCGGCTCGACCCTGCTGCCAGGCAGCGACGCGGCGATCCGCATCGTAGACGTCTGGCTGGGAACGGCGATGCGCGAAGCGCGATATCTCCGGCGGCTGCTCAAGATCCGCCGTCTCGAAGAACGCGCCGCCAGGGACTGACCACCGGCATGCTGAATCCCCAGGACCTGCAGCGGCTGATCGACATCGTCACCGAGGAGGTGCTCGCGGCGCAGGGCGCGCGGCCCCCCGGGGCGCGCTGCGCGTGTCATGCCGTCGTGCACGACTGCTGTCCGGATCGCCTGAGATCGGTCGTCGATGCGGGCGCGACGAGGCTCGGCGTTCATGCAACCGGGGGAGCCCCCGCCGGCGTGGCGGCGATGATCGATCACACGCTCCTGAAGCCTGAGGCTTCCCGTCAGGACATCGAGAAGCTGTGCCGCGAAGCCGCCGAGTTCCATTTCGCGACCGTGTGCGTGAACCCCGTATGGGTGGCGGAATGCGCGCGCCTGCTCCGCACGAGCGGTGTCGGCGTATGCTCGGTCGTTGGCTTTCCCCTCGGGGCCACGACCGCGGACGTGAAGCACTACGAAACGCGCCGGGCCATCTACGACGGGGCGGCCGAAATCGACATGGTGATCAACATCGGCGCGCTGAAGTCCGGAGACCTGCGTACGGTCGAGCGGGACATCGAAGCCGTCGTGGACCCGTGCCGGCAGTGCGGCGTGACGAGCAAGGTGATCATCGAGGCGGCGCTGCTCACCGACGAGGAGAAGATCGCCGCCTGCACGCTGACGAAGGCGGTGGGGGCGGACTTCGTCAAGACCTCGACCGGCTTCGGCCCGGGAGGCGCCACGGCGGCCGATGTCGCGCTCATGCGGCGCGTGGTCGGCGCCGAAATGGGGGTAAAAGCGGCTGGAGGCGTCCGCGACCTCGAGGGCCTGAAGGCCATGGTCGCGGCGGGCGCCACGCGCGTCGGTGCGAGTGCGGGCGTGAAGATCGTGCAGGAGTCGAAAGGGCAGAAGCCCGCGGCGACAATCCCGTCGGGATATTGAGTCAGAGCCTGGTTCTACCGCGACAGCCGAGTCAGCCCCCGACCGCCGCCGTTTCATCCCCGTCCGCGTCCTTGCCGTCGCGTACGGTCACGACGCGCTCCGGGAATGGAATCGTGATGCCTTCCTCCTCGAACCGCTTGCGGATCCGCCAGCGGAACTCGCGGCCGACGTCCCACTGTTTCAGCGGCATCGTCTTTATCCGCATCTTCAGCACCATCGACCATTCGCGGAAGGCATCGATGCCGTTGATTTCGAGCGGCTCGAGAATCCAGGGGGCGAACTTCGGATCGGCCCGCATGCTCTCGCTGATGTCCCGCAGCAGGCGGGTGATGCGGGCGGGATCGTCGCGATACGAGACGTCGAGGTCGATGACGTAGTAGGAGAAGTCCTTGCTGCGGTTGGCCAGGGTCTGGATGGCGCCGTTCGGGAACACGTGCACTGTGCCTTCGGCGTCGCGGAGCACGATGGTCCTCAGGTTGATCGCCTCCACCAGTCCGCCGGTCCCGTTGATGGCGGCCACGTCTCCGACGCGCACCTGGTCCTCGAGGATCAGGAAGAAGCCGCTGATGATGTCGCGCACGAGCGTCTGCGCGCCGAACCCGACGGCGAGCCCGACGATGCCGGCGCCGGTCAGAACGGGGGCGAGATATACCTCGAACTCCCTCAACGCCATGAGGACGGCCACCGCAACGATGAGCACGGTGGATCCCTTGTAGACGACCGTACCGAGCGTGCGGGCGCGTTTTGCGCGCTCCAGCGCGTCGATGGTGGTGCCGGCGTTCAGCTCGTGCTCGAAGCGGGTCACCACGAGCCCTGTGATGCGGATGAGGGCATATGCGAGCACGACGATGAGGAGCACACGCAGGCCCGGACCGAAGGCCCAGGTCGCGAGCGTCTCCAGGTGCAGTCCGATCGGCGGCCTCAAGCCGACGAGCTCGAAGGCGGGGAACAGCAGGATGGCGGTGAAGAGGAGGAACGCGCCGACCGACACGAGCCGCAGCGGGCCGCGGACGAGAGGGCTGCTCGGTGCGAGCGTGCCGCGGACGATGCCGCGCATGGCCGCGGTGGCCAGGCGGCGCGCTGCGTAGGCGCCAAGCCATGCGAGAATCAGGGTCGGTACGATTGCCGCGACGAGCGGCTTCCATTCCACGGATCCATCGAACAAACGCGTCAACATCAGTGCAGCAGACCTCGCCAGCAAGCGCAGAATACCAGACTGACCGTATAGAATGCCGTCGATGACCGCGCGGGCGGTGCTGCGCCGTGAGCTGATTCCCTATTTGATATTGCTGACGGCGCTTCTTGCAACGGCAGGGACGGCGCGGTACGCGTACGAAAGCGGTGTGATCCAGGGCAGGTATCGCTTCGAGCGCGTGGCCGAGCTCGTGCACGCGCGAGTGACCAACCGCATCGACTCCTATGTCGCGATGCTGCTCGGCGGCGCCGGGCTCTTCGCCGCCAGCGACGATGTGACGAGAGAGGAGTTCGCGTCGTACGTGTCGCGGCTGGGGCTGGCCCGGCGGTATCCAGGCATCCAGGGGATCGGATTTTCACGCCTGGTGCGGCCGCACGAACGCGGCGAGGTGCTCGCGATCGCCCGCCGCGCCGTGCCGGAATTCAGGTTCTGGCCCGAACCGGCGGCGGGCGACACTCACGCCATCCTGTTCCTCGAGCCGCTGGACGTTCCCAACCGCCATGCGCTCGGGTACGACATGTCGTCGGAGACGACCCGCAACGATGCGATGATCCGCGCCCGCGACAGCGGCGCGCCGGCGGCGAGCGGCAAGGTCCGCCTCGTGCAGGAAGAGGCCGAGCCGGGCCGCGACCAGGCCGGGTTCCTCATCTATGTGCCGATCTATTTCGGCGGCATGCCGGCAAACGAGGACGAGCGTCGCGCACGGTTCCGGGGATTCGTCTACAGCCCGTTTCGCGCCGACGACCTGCTGCACGGCATCCTGGCGGCGGACCTCCCGCCCGGGACCGGGCTCGAGATCTTCGATCAGCCCAACACCGGCGCGGTGGACGAGTCGCGGCTGCTGCATCGCGCGCAGCCGACGCCGGAGCCCGGACGGCATGCCGTGCGCCTGCCGGTCGATGTCGTCGGCAGGGAATGGACGATGATCGCCCGGACCAATATCGGCATGCTGTCGCGCGGCGACAGCGCCATCGTGGCGCTGATTGCCCTGGGCGGCACGCTGCTGTCGGTGCTCGTCTTCCTGATCACGAGGAGCCTGGTCATCGGCCGGGTCCGGGCCGAACGGAAGGCGGAGGAGCTCAGGATCTCCGAGGAACGGCTGCGGGCCGCCGACCACGAGAAAGAAGCGTTTCTGGCGACCGTCTCGCACGAGCTGCGGACACCGCTGAACGCGATCATGGGATGGGCGTCGATGCTCGGCCGGCCGTCCGTGTCCGCCGAAATGCAGGCGCACGCGATCAACGTCATCAAGCGCAACGCGGCGGCGCAGACACGCCTCATCGAAGATCTGCTCGACATGTCGCGGGCCGTCGCGGGACATCTGAATCTGAACATCGCGGACGTCGATGCACGGGCGGTGCTCGACGCGGCCGCCGACGCCATTCGGCCCGCGGCGGAGCAAGCCGGTCTGACGCTGCACCTGGACGTGGGCACGCGGCTCGGCATCGTCGAAGCGGACCCCGGCCGCCTGCAGCAGATCGTCATGAACCTGCTGTCGAACTCGATCAAATTCACGCCGCGAGGGGGCCATATCGACCTGCACGCGCAGCGTCATGCTGGCGTGCTGACGATCAGGGTCACCGACACCGGCATCGGCATCGATCCGGAGTTCCTGCCGTTCCTGTTCGATCGCTTCAAGCAGGCCGACTCGTCCCCGACCCGCCAGCACTCGGGCGCGGGCCTCGGGCTCGCGATCGTCCGGCACCTCGTCGAGCTGCACGGCGGAAAGATCGAATGCGTGAGCGCCGGGAAGAACGCGGGCGCCACGTTTACGGCCCGCCTGCCGACCTCGCGGAGGCGCAAGGGCATCTGAGCGATCGTTGCGACCGCTCACACCCGTGCCGCACCACGTTTCATTTGATCGCGTCACGCCCGCTCACGCGGACCTCCGCGAACAGTTTCCCGCGTTCTCGCGAGCAGGGCCGATCGATCCGGCCATGAGACGAGAGCCGCCCACGGTCGTCGATGAACGCGAAGACGTGCTCGTTCTCCACGGCGATCTCGTGACTGTGGCGGGCCAGTGGCGGCATCACCGCAGCGGCGGCTTCCTCGCGACCATGAGCCAGAACCCGCCCTTGTGTCCCGGACTCGTAAACGCAACGAAGTCCGGCCGCTGCTCGATCACTTCGAAGCCCGCTGCCTGAAGCTCCTGCTGAACGAAGTCGGGACCGATCTCGTGATCGGCGACCTGCTCGGCGCGTGTCGCCGTCCGCACGTTGTCGTGGAGCGGCTCCGACATGACCAGCCGCCCGCCCGGCTTGAGCGCCGCGAAGATCGACCTGAGAATCGGCTCTGGTGTCGTCATTTCGTGATACGCGTTGTAAATCAGCACTGCGTCGAAGCGATTTTCGGGCAGGCGAGGATCATCGACAGCGCCGACAACGACGTCAACGTTCGTGACGTTGTCCTGTTGCAGCCGCGCCCGAAGCTTTTCCAGGTACTTCTCGCTGACGTCGACGGCGGTCACGCGCCCCTCAGGTCCGACGGCTCGAGCGATGCGCAGCGAGTAGAAGCCCTCCCCGGCACCCACATCCGCAATCTGCTTGCCTGGTTCCGCTTGCAGCGCGGCAAGAATCTCGCCTACCTTTTCGGACTTCTCGCGACTGTCGACAGCCACCTGCGCCAGCGCAAGCGTCGGAATCAGCAGCAGGAGCAACCACATTCCAATCCACAGACCCTTACGGCTCATGTTCCATTTCCCTTTCCTGGCGAGACATCGGCTGCCGCAAGCGTCTCCTGCATGCGAGACGCCACGATCTCTCCGAGATGAATGCAAGTGCCGCAACGATCCACAGTGCGCCGCTCGAGCCAAGCACCGAAACGTGAGAGGTACCAACCGATCGACCCAGCTCGCGAGAAAGCGGGAAGCTGTTCGCACGGCGCGTCAGACATGCGCCTCGGAGTTTCGAACCGCGCCCACGTCAAATACGGCTACGACGCCGCGAACGTCTCGCTTCGCGCGGGGGCGGCCGCCTGCACCGGCATGCGCAGAGTGGCCCGGCAGCCCGGCCCATCTTCGCGGTTCTCGAGCAGAAGGGTGCCGCCGTGCGCCTCCGCGATCTGCCGGCTCAGGACCAGCCCGATTCCCGATCCGCCGGGCTTGGTCGTGAAGAACGGCACGAACAGGTTGCCGGTGTTCGACAACCCGTGCCCCTCGTCTTCGACCCAGAGCTCCATCATCGCCGGTGAGGAGCCCGGAATGCGCTGCCAGCCGACGCGCACGTTGCCCGCTGTTTCCTTGACCGCGTCCACTGCATTGCGAATCAGGTTGATGAGCAGCTGTTCGAGCTGATCGCCGTCTCCCTGCACGACAATCGGCGGCCCCGATGCGACCTGGATATGATGCGCTTTCTCGAGCGTCGCGACCCGCTCGACGAATGCGCCGACGTCGATTGGCGCCAGCTTCGGCTGGGGCAGTTTGGCGAGGCGCGCATACGCGTTCATGAACCGGCTGAGGGCTTCCGAGCGCGACGCGATCACGTTCAACCCACGCTGCACATCGTCCCGCCAGTCGCCTGGCAGAGGATCGCGGCCGGCGATCGTCGCCAGGCTGCCCGCGATCGATTTGATCGGCGCGAGCGAGTTGTTCATCTCGTGGCCGATCACGCGAATCAGCCGCTGCCACGCCTGGCGCTCTTCTTCGCGCAGCGGTTGGCTGAGGTCCGACAGCACGAGCAACTCATGCGGACGCCCCCCCTGGCGGAACTGGCTGCGCCGGATCTCCCACCGGCCGACGCCGCCGGGAAACGCCGTGTTGATGACGCGCGGCGCTTCTCCCTCGAGGCAATCGGACAGGCCGATGGCGTCGGCGTCGCGGCCGAGCAGACGTTCGGCCGGCTGATTCAGGAGCCGCGTGCCCGCGCGGTTGACGAACTTCAGTTCCTTGTCCTCGTCGAACGTGAACACGGCCACGTCGATCTCCGCCATCACCTTGCGGAGGAGCGTCGTCGCTTCGAGCGCGTCGAGGCGCTGGTGCCGCAGGGTCTCGACGAGCGCGTTCACCTCGATCATCACCTCGCCGAGCGGATCGCCGCCGCGGGCGCCGCGCGCCCGGATGGAGAAGTCCCCTTCACCGAGCGCCGCCAGCAGGTTCGACAGCGTCTGCAGCGGCAGGACCACACGCTCGCGCAAGGCGAACGCGAACCCGAGGCAGACGGTGACGATGACGACGGTGAGCGTCCATTGGACCTTCGGGGTGTAGTCGCCGGTCCAGAGAAAGATGAGCGAGATGGATGCCCCTGGCAGCGCCGAGGCAAGCGCCATGAGCAGGATGCGCCGGTCGTGGCTCAGGCGAGGCTCACGCGGAGAGCTCATTTAGAGAAACGCCGCAAGATTGCCCAGAGAAGGGCGCAAGATTGCGTAGAAACGCCGCAACATTGCCTAGAAACGCCGCAAGATTGCCCCCGGGGAGCAAGAGGCCGTCCGCGAGGACAAAAGAAGGCTCCCGCGAGGACCAAGAATCCCTTGCCCTGTATTTTACAGCCCGTATCTCTGCAGGCGGCGGTAGAGGGCGCTGCGGCTCAGGCCAAGCGCCTTGGCCGCCTGGCTGACGTTGCCGTCGTAGCGCGTCATGGCCTTCTTGATCAGGAAGCACTCGACATCCTCGAGGCTCATGTCCTCGAGCCGCCCGCCGCCGCCGTCCTTGGCGCTGCGCAGGCCGAGGTCGGTCGGCTTCAGGAGCGGCCCCTGCGACATCAGCACGGCGCGTTCGACGCTGTGATCCAGCTCGCGCACGTTCCCGGGCCAGGAGTGCTCCAGCAGGATCTGCATCGCGCCGCTCTCGAAGCCGGTCAGCCGCTTGCGATAACGCTGCGCGTGCTGTCGCAGGAAGTGCTGCGCGAGCAGGGGAAGGTCCTCGCGGCGATCACGCAGGGAGGGGATCCGGATTTCGATCGTGTTGAGCCGGAAGAGGAGATCCTGCCTGAATCGTCCCCCGGCGACCTCTTCGTTCAGATCGGCATTGGTTGCCGAGATGATGCGTGTGTCCACCTGGCGCGTTCGTGAGGAGCCGAGCCGCTCGAACTCGCCGGTCTCGATCACGCGCAGCAGTTTGGCCTGCTGGCTGAGCGGCACGTTGGCAATCTCGTCGAGGAACAGCGTGCCCTGGTCCGCGAGCTCGAACCGGCCGACGCGATCGGCCTTCGCATCCGTGAACGCGCCGCGCACGTGGCCGAACAGCTCGCTCTCGAACACCCCTTCCGAGACGCCGCCCGAGTTGACGACGACCATCGGCCGCGAGGCACGGCCGGACACGCTGTGCAGCGCGCGCGCCACCACCCCTTTGCCGGTACCGTTCTCGCCGAGGATGAGCACGTTGGCGTCCGACGGGCCGACCCGCGAGATCACCTGGAGGACGTTCTGCATCGCCGGCGACTCGGCGACGAGGTTGGGAATGCCGTCGCCGCGCAGGAGCGAATTCTCCGCTTCGAGCCGCTGTCCCTTGCGGAGGGCCTGGCTGAGCTCGATCTGCGTACGGATGATCGCGAGCAGCCGCGCGTTGTCCCAGGGCTTCTGGATGAAGTCGCGGGCGCCGCGCCGCATCGCCTCCACCGCCACTTCCACGCTGCCCCAGGCCGTCATGACGACGACCGGCAGCGTGGGGTCGAGACCCTGGACGCGGGAAAGGAGGTTGAGTCCTTCCTCGCCGGACGTCGTGTCGCGCGTGTAGTTGAGATCGATGAGCGCGACGTCGAACTCGCGTGCCTCGATTGCCGCCAGCACGCCGGCCGGCGACGAGGCGGTCTCGAGCTGAAAGCCCTCGGCCTTGAGCAGCAGCCGGAGCGCCTCGATGACGTCGCCCTGGTCGTCGGCAACGAGCACGCGGGGATCCGCCGTTCGCGCTCCCACGGACGGGTGATCCGCCGTGGGGCGATCCTTGAGATGGTCGGTTATCAGCATCGCTCAGTTGCCCACGCCGACGAGACGCTGCCGCGATCGCGGATGGCAGCCTGCCGCAAGATTGCCCCCAGGCCGCAACAGGCCGCCCGCGAGGACGATTAATGCTCGATCTTGAAGCCGCTCTCTTCCAGTTCCTTCTCGGCGCGCTTGCTGCCGTCTTCCTCGACCACCCGGCCGTCGAACAGGTGGATCGAACGGTCGGCGTGCCGCGCGTAGCGGGGATCGTGGGTCACCATGCAGATCGTGGCGCCTTCGCGGTGCAGCTCGCGCAGGAGCTCCATCACGGCTTCACCGTTCTTCGAGTCGAGGTTTCCCGTCGGCTCGTCCGCGAGCAGGATCGATGGTGAGCCGGCAACCGCGCGGGCGACGGCGACACGCTGCTGCTGACCGCCCGAGAGCTGGCTGGGGAGGTGTTTGGCGCGGTGCGCCATGCCGACCTTCTCGAGCGCCGCCATGGCGCGTTCCTTCCGCTCGGCCGACTTCATACCGCGGTAGGTGAGCGGCAGCTCGACGTTCTCGTAGACGTTCAAGTCGCCAATCAGGTTGAAGCTCTGGAAGATGAACCCGATCTCGCGATTGCGCACGCGTGCGCGCTCGGACAGCGGCAGGTCGGCGACCGACTTGCCGTTCAGGATGTACTTGCCCTCGGTCGGGGAGTCGAGCAGCCCGAGGATCGACAGCAGCGTCGACTTGCCGCAGCCGGACGGCCCGGCGATGGCAATGTACTCGCCGCTCTTGATCTCGAGGTGGATACCCGCGAGAGCGTGCGTTTCGACTTCGTCGGTGAAGAAGACCTTCGTGACGCCGTCGAGGTGAATCAGCGGTTGCGCGGCAGTGTTCATCGTGGCTCCTTTGTAGCCTTGCGGTCTCTGACGTTCTAGCCCTGAATCCGAATACGATCGAATTGGTCGTAGGACGACATGTCGGACAGAATGACCTGATCCCCTGGCTGCAGCCCTTCCTTGATTTCGATCGTGTTGACCGAGCTGCGTCCGAGCTTGATCGTCGTGCGGACTGCTTCGCCGTTCGGCTGAAGCTTGAAGAGGCTGATCGTGCTCTCTTCCTGCCCGAATGCCGGTCGCCCCACGTGAATGATGTTCGTCAGCTGCTCCAGGCGGATCGTGCCGTCCACGCTCAGGTCGGGCCGCGCGCCTGGCGGCAGCTGGCCTTCGAGGATGACGTCGACACCCACGGTGCCGTTCGTCGCCGCCGGGTCGATTCGCGAGACACGGCCCTGGACGACGCCGTTGCGGGTATCCACTTCCGCCACCTGGCCGATTGTGATGTCCTTGGTCTGGGTCTCGGCGATGCGCAGTTC
>JBOGIX010000327.1:0-8145 GCA_050744685.1 Vicinamibacterales bacterium
ACGCCACGTCGCGCACGCTCATGCGCCGCAAGGACGGCGACGAGATGATCCTGCTGCGCCGCATCGTCGACGCCATGGAACTGGCGTTTGCACGCGCAGCCGTGGAGATCCATCACGGCATGACCGAGTTGCAGGCCTACGCGCTCGTCAGCGGCGTGGTCAACGAGCGCCTCGGCGAGCAGGCGCTCGTTTACGGCGATTTCGCCTCCGGACCGCGCACGGTTGCGAAGGGAGGGCCGCCGACGGCGCGCCGGATCCGCAAGGGCGAGCTGTTCCTGCTCGATTACTCCGCGGTGCTTTACGGTTACCGCGCCGACTTCACCAACACGTGGGTCGTCGACGACACGCCGACGGCGCGTCAGCGCGAACTGGCGAGCATCTGTCTTGACGCGATGGAGGCGGGTGAGGCACGCCTTCGTCCGGAAACGCGGGGATGCGACGTCGACGCCGCGCTCAGGCGTGTCTTCACGGGTCACGATCTCGTCGATCACTTTCCGCACCACAGCGGCCACGGCATCGGCCTCGGTCATCCCGATCAGCCGTACTTCACACCGGAGAGCAACGACATCCTGCTCGAAGGAGAGGTCGTGACGCTCGAGCCCGGGCTGTATGTCGATGGCGTCGGCGGCATGCGGTTCGAGCGGAACTACGTCATTACCGCCAGCGGGTTCGAGCTCCTGACGCGGCATCACGTCGGGCTCGACCTGCCAGGATAAGCACGTGCACTCGGACCGGACGGAATCCTCGAAACCCGACGCCACGCCATCCTGGGCAACGGCCGCCGCCGGCGAGTTCGCTCGCATCCCTGCCGGCTGCTTCAGCATGGGCAGCGAGGATGGGCCGGATGACGAACGGCCGCTGCACCGGGTGTGCGTGGACGAGTTCGAGCTTGCGGTCTGTCCCGTCACCTGCGCCGAATACGCCACGTTCCTTCGGGCGACAGGTCACGAACCGCCGCGCGACTGGAGCGTCTTCGCCGCTGCCGGCGATTTGCCGGTCGTCGGCGTGAGCTGGCTGGATTGCCAGGCGTACTGCCTCTGGCGAAGCGATAGCGGTCCGCCCCTGCGCTTGCCCACCGAGGCCGAATGGGAACGAGCGGCGCGCGCCGGACGCGATGGCCTGCGCTATCCGTGGGGCGATGAGATTCCGCAGTGGATCCCCGGGAACGGGCGCGGACCACTTGCCGGCCCATGGCCGGTCACCCTCGGCGAGCCGAACGCGTTCGGCGTGTACGGCATCGCCGCCAACGTCCACGAATGGTGCGCCGACTGGTACTCCGCGGACTTCTACGCATCCTCTCCCGAGCGGAACCCGGGCGGCCCGCCGCATGGCGTGCGGCGCGCCTCGCGCGGCGGGTCCTGGCGGCACGCGGTGACAATCAGCCGGTGCGCGGCCCGCAGCAGAATCGATCCGACCTTTCGGTACACCGACTATGGCTTTCGGGTGGCGAGGTCGTCACGATAGGCCGGCGTTTCCGAGTACTGGATCGTCGATCCGGTACTGGAGGCGGTGCGTGTCTATCGCAGCCAGGATGGTCGTTTCGGATCGCCTGTCGAACTGCGCGCCCGAGCAGGGGACGTGCTCACGAGCACGCATCTCGACGGCCTCGAGCTGCCGGTCGTGCAGGTGTTCGGTCAGTAAGGGGGACCAGGCACCCATTGCACCGCGGCGCCCGGCGTCGGCGCATACGTGCCGATCGGAAGCGGGAAAGGCTCGTACCAGCCATCCACCACCCTCGATCGCAGGAAGGGAACGAGAGTCTCGCGGAGCCTGCTCGACCGCCGCACGAAGTACTGCAGATCGTAGCGGCCGCTGGTGCGCGTCGTTCCGACGTACTCGTAGGCGTCCCAGCGCGGATCCTCGGCCCACGAGGAATAGTCTCCCAACGGTCCATGCCCGTGCCGGATCCAGGACGATGACTCGCTGCCGGGGTGAATGATCACGTCCGGCGTCCAGTTGAAGAAATAGTCGATCGCGCGGCTGCGGTCGGTGGTCCTGGCAAGCACACTGTCGTTCAGGCCTACGACATCCAGCCATGGCGCGCCCGTGTAGTAAGGGATCACGCCGGCATCGGCAAAGGCCATGCGCACCGCGGTGATCTGCGGGTATTGCGCCAGCGCCTGCGCGACACGGAGCTCTGACGCCATCAGGCCGGCGGGACGCTCCTTCCGCCCGGCAGTGGCGATCCGTCGTGCGTTCGAAAAGGCGGCGGCCAGATCGGCAGTGCCGAAGGCCAGCACGAACGCGAGCGTGGCGCACAGCGGCGCGACACGTGGTCCGGCGAGCGCGTCGAGGCCGGTAAGCGCGGCGGCGAGCGCGGGAGTCGCCATCAGCGCAGCGATCGGCACCAGCGGAAACAGGAACCGGCCGTGGATGTCCATCAGCGTGTCCGTCCGCGCGAAGAAGAGGCCATACAGCACGACCAACACCGCGCCCGTCGTCACCAGTGGCGTGTTTGGGGATTCCGGTGAGCGGCGGACGGCGGCGGTCGCGGCCAACCCGAGAAAGGCGCAGGCCAGGAGAACCGCGTGACCGGTGATGAATGTCCGGACGCTGGCGATGCCGAGCTGGCTCACGATCCCGCTGCCGGCAGCCTTGACGAAGAACGGATTCGGCAAGAGAGCGTGAAAGTGCGCGATCTTCCAGGCCGCATACGCGGCGGTCAGCGTCGCGAGTACGGCAATGCTCAACAGGAGCGGCTTCAGATCCGCGATGCGCCCACGGCTTCTCGCTACGAGGTAAACACCGGCGACCGCGGGAAAGAGCAACGCGGCTTCAGGACGGAGGAGCGCTGTCGCGAACAGGAGCGCCGCGAACGCGATGGCGTGGCTGGTGGTGTTCTGCTCGATCAGCCTGGCGCCACGCAGTAGCGCGAGCAGCAGCAGGAAGGCGTAGATCACCGTTTCGAGCCCCGTGAGCGGCAGCACCTTGGCTTCCGGCGCCAGCAGGACTGCGCTGGCGACCATGCCGGCCGCGAGGTTCGAGGCGCCCCATCGACGCCGCGCGACGACGAAGAGCGTTCCCGCGATCGCGCTGATGGCGGTATAGCTCAGAACGCGCGTGACCAGCAGCGGGTCGGCGCCGATCCTGATCCATGGCGCAAGGAACAGCACCAGCAGGAAGTTGGTGTAGCCCTCGGTGGGAGGCTGCCCTGCATTCCACGTAATCCCGTCTCCGAACGCCAGGTTCTTCGCGTACCGGTACGTAATGAACGCATCGTCGAACACGTTGGGCCAGCCTTCGGCGGCGGCGCGGCCGAAGGCGAGCAGGATGGTGATGCCGAGCACGAACCAGGACGCGATGACCGCCGCTCTCGGCGATCCGGCACTGCGCATTGCGAACAGGATACTGCGAGGGCGGCGCGTTCAGTTCCCGTCGTAGCCCTGTGGCAGTTGCGCGATCAGGAATGGCGTGATCCTGGGCATCAATACCTCCACGCGAGTGCGCGTGCGGCAGGGCGCCACATTTCATTTCGGCCGGAGGAACGTGCGCATTCGCTCGAGCTCCGCTTCCAGTTCCCGCGCGAAGGCGCGCTCTCTCGGCCTTGTGCCGCTCGCGTAACCGAATTCGGCGTGCAGGACGCCCGCCTTCTGCGACAGGTTCGCCCAGCCTGGAATGCGATCGCGCCAGAGGACCGGAAGCGCGTAGTAGCCGAGCTTGCGCTTCGCGGCAGGCGTGTACGCCTCGAAGCGATACGGCCAGCCCCAGAGCAGCTCGAAACGGCGGCGGTCCCACACTACGGGATCGAACGGCGCGAGGAGGCGTACTGCGTCCGGCGGCGGCTCGATCGTTGGCGGTTGAAGCGGCGGCCAGTACCACGTCTGCCCGTCCACCCGCGCTTGCGACAGCCGTCGTCTTGCGCGGTCGATGGCGCCGGCGATGTCCGTGCGCCACTGCGGCGCCGCATAGCGCAAGCGTCTCAACACGAACGACAGGCTGGCCGCAGGCAGGGGCGCGTACTTGCTCACGGCCGCGTCGACGAGCGCGTCGAGCCTGGCGCGGCGCTCGGCGGCACGGGTCGTTGCGTCCTCGTGCTGCCGGAGACCATAGATGCGGATACCCGCTTCGCGCCTCACCACCCGCAGGAGGCCCTTGTAATGCATCGCCTCGAGCATGTGCGTCGTCGCACTTGACGAGCCGCCCCAGTAGTTCGTGACCACGCCATGCGCAAAATGCGCGTCGACCTCGCGCGGATGCACTTCGCCCCGCTCGCGCACGAAAGCGAGGAGCGCCGCGGCTCGCCGGTTGGCGCTCGTCGGGGGCAGCGCGGCGCCGGTCCGGGGATGCATCAGCGACTGCAGGCTGCGCGTCACGAAGCCGTAATTGACGAACACGTCTTCTTCGATCGGCAGCGTCTGATAGCACCGGTCGAGGTCCCCGGCACGGTAGCCCTCGACCCGCGGCCTGAGCGTCAGATCCTGCGCGCGCGCTGGTGCCCGGATCGGGTCCGCCTGCACGAACCCGAGCGTGTCCAGCGTGCGGGCCAGGGTGCCGCGCCGGAACAGGCCGCTGACGGCAAAGCGGCGGATGTCATCGATGGACCTCATGAGGCGATGGAGCCATCCATTTAAGCACGCGGCGGAAGGCGTGCAACGAAAGGCCCGATCGAGACACTAGATCGCGGGTACTCTCGTCATGCAGGATGAAACACCCGGCATCGGGTCGTACGTGCTGGCCGCGCTTCTTCTCCTCGATGCGGCCGTGGAATGGGCGCAGCAGCGGCACGCCGAGGCCGGGCGAAGTGCCCTGCTGGCGGTGGCGATGGCGATGGTCGCCGGAACGGCCGGCAACCGCGGGCGCCTCGTCTCTGGCGTGATCGCCGCCCTCATCTGCGCGTCGATCGGCTGGAGCATGTACGGCTGGATCACGTGAAGCTTCCCGTCCTTCATTCCCGTCTGCTCTGGTGATCCGGGCGCAGCGTGACAGCGGCGGTGACTGGCTCGGCGCCGGTGTGCGAGGGGGCAAACCGGAACCGCGCCTGCAGGCGCACGCTCAGGAAGAACAACGCCAGCCATACGCGCGTCCTCCACGACGGCCGCCAGTACCCGGCGAGGACGGTGACGATGGCGCGGAACATGTGCGGCGGCGGATCGGGGCTGAAGAAAAGATCGCGGAACGCCGCCGAGTAGAAGCCGAGCACGAAGCGGCGGAACGATCGATACCGTTCGCGCTGGCGGCGGTCGAAGCGCGAGAACGCCCTCGCCCGGAGGTCTCCGCGTGCCAGGGCATCATTGACGGCCTGCGCGCCTTCGAGTCCTGATTCCATGGCGATCGCGACGCCGCTCGAGAACACCGGATCGAGAAACGAGCCGGCATCGCCGACGACGATCCAGCCGTCGCCGGCATACGCCTTCGACCCGTAGGAGAAATCGCGCTCGACACGCACCGGCCATCGCCGCTCGGCGCTCACCATCAGGGCAGCTACCGCCGGAGTGTCGGCGATCATGCGGTCTAGCAGCGCCTCCGGGTTGCTGCGCGCGAGCGGCTTGAACGCGTCGCGGGGCAGGACGACGCCCACGCTCATCAACTCCTCGGAAATCGGGATGAGCCAGAACCACCCCAGATCGGCGCGCGCGACCACGCGGATATCACCGGCACGACGGCCTTTCGCGCGAGGCACGCCGGCGTAGTGGGCGAACACGGCGACGTTGGCGAGGTCCGGTTCCTCGACCTTCAGCTCGAAGCGCCGCCCGAGCAGCGAGCCGCGGCCCGAGGCGTCGATCAGAATGCGAGCCCTGAGCTGCGAGGAACGAGGCGCCGCGTCGCCGGGTGCGTCATTTGCCGCGGCGGTCCAGGTGACCGTGACCCCGTCCGCGTCGAACGTGACATCGACCACTCGATGCTGCTCGCGTACGTCCGCCCCACACTTCGCTGCGTGGCGGAGCAACAGGTGGTCGAACCGTTCGCGCGAGACCTGCCACGTCTGCGGCGCCGGGACCTCGGGGGCTTCGGCGAAATCCGCGAATCGTTCGGTCCCGTCGTGGCCGGTCATGAACGTTGCGCCCCATTTGCGTGGGAAGCCTGCGTCCCTGACGAGATCCGCGGCGCCGACCGCATCGAGCACGTCGTTGACCGACGCCAGCAGCGATTCGCCGATATGGAACCGCGGAAAGCGGTCGCGCTCGAGCAGCACGACCCGTCGGCCGGCGCGCGCCAGCCAGGCCGCCGCGGTGGACCCGGCCGGGCCTCCGCCAATCACGATCACGTCGCAGTCAGCGCCCATGCAAGGAATGTTTGCAGCCTAGCACACCTGATCGCGCGACCCCGCGGCGGGCGCGCATCAGTTATCCTGCTGGCCGTGCCCGAGCTTCCTGAAGTCGAGGTGACGCGGCGCGAGCTCGAGCCGGTGATGCTCGACGCCCGCATCGACCGCGTCATTCTTCATCGACGCGATCTGCGCGATCCGTTTCCCCGCCGGTTCAAGCCGCGTCTCGAGGGCAAGACGGTCGTCGCGCTGGACCGCCGCGCGAAGTATCTGCTGGTGGAGTTGTCTTCGGGCGAGACGCTGCTCATGCATCTCGGCATGTCGGGATCGTTCCGCATCGAGCTCGACGAGCAGGATCCCGCGTCGCCCGGCGCCGGCCGCCACGATCACGTGGTGTTTCAGATGTCATCGGGCGCGACGGTCTTCTTCAACGATCCCCGCCGCTTCGGATCGATGGACGTGATTCCGGCCGGCAGGCTCCGCGAACACCGCAGCCTCGCAGCCCTCGGCCCGGAACCGCTCTCCCCGGAGTTCGACGGACAGGCGTTGGCGCGCGCATGCCGGGGAAGAAAGACGTCGCTCAAGGTTGCGCTGATGGATCAGCGCGTCGTGGCGGGCCTGGGTAACATCTACGCGAGCGAAGCCCTTCACCTCGCTCGCTTGTCGCCCGCGCGCCGCGCTTCGACCATCGCCACGCCCTCTGGCGAACCACGCGAAACGGCCCATCGCCTCGCGGCGGCGATCAAGCAGGTGCTCGAGGAAGCCATCGCGCGCGCGGCCGGAGAGGCGTACCGTGGATCGCGCTTCCGCGTGTACGACCGGGAAGGCGCGCGATGCCGTCGACGGGGCTGCGCCGGCATGATTCGCCGGCGCACGCAGGGCGGCCGATCGACGTACTACTGCCGCGATTGTCAGCGTTGAGAATCACGGCGCGATCAGTCCAGCACGATACGCTCGGTCACCTTCCCGGCTTCGATCGGCCTGACGGAGAACGCGGGATTGCGCCGCATCTCCGCGGTCACGAACGGGTCTCCCTCGAATACGATCTCGAAGATCTTCGGCGCATGGCCGGACGCGGATACCTCGAAGTGGATGTGCGGCGGCACCCGGCTGTCCGGATACGAGCCGGGCTTCACCGTATCGAGCGCCCACGTGCCGTGCGCGTCCGAGCGCAGGAACAATTTCAGCCGCGGGTTGCGATTGTCGCTCGCCGGCTTCACACCGTAATAGCCCTCGCGATCGGTTTGATAGACATACAGGGACGCCCCGGCGACGGGCTTGCCGCCGCGATCGACGACGACGCCGCTGACGTGAAGGGGCTGGCCCGGCTCCCCCTGGGGCGCGACCCGTCCGCTCGAGGGAGCTGCTGCCGGCGCTTCGTGCACCGACTGCATCGCCGCCGACGCACTCGTGAGCGCGACGATCACTGCGAGGCCAAAGCGCGCCAGCGGCGCGCCAGCCGGCCAGCCTCCGCCACGACTACGGCGGGGCACCGGGGCCCCAGCGAGCGACGGCGATGGGGGGTTCGGCGGGGCGAAGCCCCCCGGTAGAGTTGATCGATGGCGCATGAACGGCCTCCGTTCGCCGGCATCGTCTCACAGTCGCGCCGGCATTCTCGCTGCCCTTTCGATTTTTGCTGGTGCGAACGTGGTGACGACCGTTCGCAGCCGCCCGGCCTCGCGGCCAGGTAAACTGGCGGCACACTCATGAGCCCGGCGGAGGCACGCGAATGAGCAGCGCGATGAACACGACCGTCGACGTCGAAATCGCCGGATGGCGACCGGCTCCGCTCACCTCTCCCTCGCTCGACCACGACACCGACATGCTCGCCGACGTGCTGCACGCCGTCGTCCACGACGGCGCGGGCGTGAGCTTCGTCGTGCCTTTCTCACCGGATGAGGCTCGAGCATTCTGGCGTGAAATCGTCCTGCCCGGCGTGC
>JBOGIX010000328.1:0-3274 GCA_050744685.1 Vicinamibacterales bacterium
CTGACCGGGACGCTCGGCGGGCCGGTGTTCATCCCCCGGCTCCTCACCGGCCTGCGCGACAAGATGTTCTTCTTCTACACGCGCGAAATGTGGGAGAACCAGGAGCCGCAGGGCGCGCGCACGTCGACCATGCCGACGGCGCTCGAGCGCCAGGGAGACTTCTCGCAGTCGCTCGATACCAACGGGCGCCTCATCTTCGTTCGCGATCCGCTGCGCGCCGGTGCCTGCAGCCCGACTGCCGGCGGGCCGGCCTGCTTCCCCGGGAACGTGATCCCGCCCGATCGGTTCGACGCCGTCGGCCGGGCGCTGCTCAATCAGTTCCCGCAGCCGAACTTCACCGACCGGAGCGTCAGCCTCGGCCAGTACAACTATCGCGACCAGGACATCCGCGACGTGACCAAGCGCCTGGACCAGTTGAAGGTCGACTTCAACGCGACCGACAGCGATCGTCTGTCGGTCCGGTGGCGGAACTGGTATCCCCTCACCATCGGCTACGGCGGCACGTTCGGCGCGGCAGGAAACTGGAACTTTCACCGCCAGGGCTACACGAAGAGCGAGAAGAGCCTGCAGACGACCTATACGCGCACCTTCGGGCTGAACCTGGTGAACGAGGCGTCCGTCTCGTTCCGCGTGATGCGCGAGACCGCGCCGGACAGCCAGGATCAGCGGCACCTGATGACCGCCGTAGGCATCCCTTCCTTCCAGGTCTTTCCAGAAGCCAACGTGCTCGGCATCGTGCCCGCGCTCAGCTTCCCCGGCGTGCCGGCGGGCGCCACCATCACCTATGACACGCGCTATCCGATCGCCGCGCGCGACGGCCGCTATTCGATCGTCGACACGCTGTCCTGGTCGAAAGGCAGCCACCTGTTCAAGGCGGGCCTGCTCTACGAAACCAACCCGACGAGCGAGGGACCGCAGGGCACCTGTTTCCAGGGCTGCTTCAACTTCAGCTCCCAGACCGCGGTCAACATCAACCCGCTCAACACGAACTACGCGTTCGCCAACGCCCTGCTCGGCTACTACAACCAGTACCAGGAGACGAACCTGAAGACGGAGCAGAAGGCGCAGGCGTCGATCTGGGAATGGTTCGTCCAGGACACCTGGAAGCCGCTCCGGAATCTCACGCTCGACCTCGGCGTGCGCTTCGCGCACGTCGAACCGTATCGGCTGCCCGACGGCTTGATCGGCGCCGCCTTCGTATCCGACCGGTGGGATGCCGCCCGCGCGCCCCGGCTCTTCCGGCCGGCGCGGGTCAACGGCGTCCGGGTCGGCATCGACGAGGCCACCGGGCAGGTCGTCCCTTCAACGCTGATTGGCTTCCTCGTCCCCGGGTCGGGCGACGCCACCAACGGCATAGTGACCGACAAGGGACCGCTGCCGCCGGGCGGGTTGACGTTCATGCCGTCGCGGCCGCCCGCGGTGATCACATCCCCGCGCTTTGGCTTTGCCTACGACGTCGGCGGCGCGGGCAGGACGGCGATTCGCGGCAGCTTCAGCGTCCTGCAGGATCTGCTGGGCCCCTCATCGGAGCTCGGCCGCAACGTTCCCGGTTTCGCGCCGTACTCGCGGGTCTCGACGTTCCTCTACGGGGGCATCCCGGACCTGGCCGGGACCTCGGCGTTCGATTCGCCGAACAATCCCGTCGCCTTCGACGACTACGAAGCGCAGACGGCCTACACCTATTCGCTCGAGGTGCAGCAGAACGTCGGCGCGTCCACCACGCTCAGCGTGGCCTACGTCGGTAACCGCTACCTCGACCTCCGCAACAACCGGAACATCAACCCGATTCCGCCGGGCGCACGCTTCGATCCCGCCAACGCGGATCCGACCAACCCGGCGGTGCCGCTACCCGACAATTTCCTCAGGCCGATGATCGGCTACGGGAATATCAATCTCCGCACCAACGGCGGGTACAGCCGCTACAACTCCCTGCAGATCACGGCCAACCGGCGGACGCGCACCGGGCTGACCTTCGGCTCGGCCTACACCCTGGCCGTGGCAAAGAGCACGAGCGGGATTCCGAACTTCCACGACCTCGCTTATACCTACGACTACGCGCCGAGCGATCGCCGGCACGTCCTGTCGCTCAACGGCGTCTACGAAATCCCGTCGATCCCGCGCGCCCCCAGGCTGGTTCGCGCGGTGCTCGACAACTGGCAGGTCGCCGTCGTCGCCGGTTTCACGACGGGCGCCCCGGAATCGGCCACGTTCTCGACGACGGACAATTTCGACTTCACCGGGGGCGGAGACGGCGGACGGATCAGCGTGACGCCTGGCTGCGATCCGATCCTGCCGAGGGGAGAGCGCTCGCATCAGCGGTGGTTCAATACCTCGTGCTTCATCCGCCCGTCCGGCCGTGGCGACGAAGGCAACTCGAGCCGCGTGCACTACTTCGGTCCCGGATCGCAGGCATGGGATCTCACGCTGACGAAAGGCATCAAGGTCGGCGGTTCCCGTGAGGTGCAGCTCCGGGCCGAGTTCTACAATCTGTTCAACCATCCGACCTGGCAGGATGTGAACTCGGCGGCGCGCTTCGACCCGGCAGGGAACCAGATCAACGATGCGTTCGGCACCGTCATGCCGGACGGGTCGCCCCGAATCGTACAGCTCGCGCTGCGGTTCGTCTTCTGAAGTGGAACGGGACGGCGAGGCCGGCCGTCGCGCGGCTCGGGATGAGCGACTGGCGATCCACCGCGGGCATTCGACGTCGAGCGACAGCCGTGCAGGGATCGAATGGGTGGAGGACGCAGATGCGTGAGTTCCGGATTGCCGTGTTCCCGGGAGACGGCATCGGCCGTGAAGTGATGCCCCCGTGTCTCGCCCTGCTCGATGTCGTCGTGAAGTGGGCAGGCGGGTTCACCTTGCGGTTCGAGCATCACGAGGCCGGCGCGGAGCTGTATCGCACGACGGGCGTTGCGCTTCCGGAGGGGGCGATGCAGGCCGCCGAGTCCGCCGACGCCATCCTGCTCGCCGCGATCGGGCTTCCCGACGTGCGTTATCCGAACGGTACCGAGATCGCGCCGCACCTGGACTTCCGCGATCGGTTCCAGCTTTACGCCGGCGTGCGTCCCTTCCGCCTTCTCGCCGGCGCGCCGACACCGCTCGCCGATCCGCGCGCCCGCGACGTCGACTGCGTGCTCGTCAGGGAGTCCACCGAGGGGCTCTTCGCTGCCCGGAGACTGAGCCGGCGCGACGGCGACCAGGCGGCCTACGACACGATGGCGATTACGCGGCGGACGAGCGAGCGGCTGTTCTCGTTCGCCTTCGAGCTGGC
>JBOGIX010000329.1:0-3276 GCA_050744685.1 Vicinamibacterales bacterium
ATCTCTTCCTCGCTGCCGAGCAGGCGGCCGCCTGCGTCGACGGCCACGAGATGCGCGTCGGCGCCGTCGGTGACGTTCTCGACGAGGCCGCCGGGCAGGCCGACGAGACGGGCGTAGTCGTCAACGGCCGCATTGAAATCGCGGGTGTGGAGCAGAAAGCCGCCCGCGAACACGAGATTGCCAAGGCTGCAATCGGCAAAGCTGAACGGCGCCGCGCTCGAGGCGAGCTCTCCCGCGAATCGGCCCAGCCGCTCCGCCAAGGCGGCGCGAAGCGACTCCGGAAGGGACGATGACAGGGTGCGCACCGGCATGAGCGAGTCGTGCCCATCGGCGGAGCCCGAGAGTGCGCGGCCGACCTCATCGGCGACTGATGGCCCGCTGAGCGTGTCGGGCAGCCGCAGATCGAGCAGGTCGATCAGCGACGCGGGCGCCGTGCCCAGCAGCCGCGCCAGCCGCGACGCATTCTTGCGAAAATCCGACGGCCCCAGCGAGTCGCCCAGGAACCGCCTCACCTCTCCGGTCGACGCGCCATCGTCGTAGCCGTTGATGGCGACGGTGAGCTGGACGCGCGGATTGGCGACGAGCTGCGAGGTCAGCGCACCTGAGCCGCGGCCACCCGAGAAGAGGACGACCCGCAGGCGGGCGGGATGGGCGGGTCGGTCGGACACGTCCCAATTATCACGGTATAATTGAGGGCTTTCAATGGAGACAAGCTATCTCACTGTGATGGACAGCTCAGGCCTGCCCGTTCTCGAACACGTCACGTGCGTCCTCTGCGGAGCCGACGACTACGACGTCATCTACGCGGCCCAGTACGAGCGCGAGAAGGATGTCGACCTCGTCGAGAAGTTCCGGGCGTCCGGAGACGAGCTCCTGATCGATCAGCTCGTCGGGTGCCGGAAATGCGGCTTTCAGTACGTCAACCCGCGGCTGCGCGGGGATCTGATCCTGTCCGGGTATGCCCAGGGAGAGGATCCGGCCTACGTGTCGCAGTTGAAGGCGCGGGAGCGGACGTTTGCGTCATCGCTGGACGAGATCGAGCGCGCGGCAGGCGCCAGGGGAAGGCTGCTCGACGTCGGCACGGCGGCCGGCGCGTTCGTGGCCGCGGCGCGCGATCGCGGCTGGGACGCGGAAGGTTGCGAGCCCAATCACTGGATGGCCGACTGGGGATCGCGCCACTACGGCATTCGGATTCGCAAGGGAGACCTGCTGGAGCAGACGTTCGAGGCAGGCAGCTTCGACGTCATCACGCTGTGGGATGTCATCGAACACACGACCGATCCGGCGGCGGTGCTCGACCGCTGCCGCACGCTGCTTCGCCCCGGCGGGATCCTCGTCGTGAATTATCCGGACATCGGCAGCTGGATCGCGCGGGCGCTCGGACGCCGCTGGCTGTTCCTGACTTCAGTGCACCTCCACTACTTCGACCGCCGCACGATCCGGCTCATGCTCGAAAAGGCCGGGTATCGTGTGGAAGCGATGCGTCCGCACGTGCAGCGGCTGGAGCTCGACTACATCCTGTTTCGCGGCGCGGCCCTGAGCCACACGCTCTCGAAGGTGACACGCTCGGCGGCCAGTCTGTTTCGGCTCGGCCGGGCACAGGTGCCCTACTGGCTGGGACAGACGTTCGTGCTCGGGCGGAAGTCGGCGCCGCTGCTGTGGGCCATGGGAGTCGGGCTGTGAGCGTTCGATTCCCGATTCGTCTGCGTGCGGCAGCCTGGCTCGTCGCGCTCGCGCCGGTATTCGTTGCGCTTGCGGCGTGCGACGGCAGCCGTCCAACGCAGCCCGCCCCGATCGTCGTCGAGCCCACGCCATCGCCTGCGCCGGCTCCGACGCCAGCGCCAACCGTTCCCGCGCCGCGGCTCGGCGTCACACGTATCCTGGCGTTCGGCGACAGCATGACCGAAGGGGTCGCTTCCCCGCCCCTCTCGTCGATCTGGCACTTCAGGCTGGACGCGGGCCTTCCGCGCTCCTATCCGTTCAAGCTGCAGACGCTCATCACGGCGCGCTATACGGATCAGGCCATCGAGGTGTTCAATGCCGGGCTCGCCGGCCAGCGTGCCGCCGAGGACCTCGATCGGTTCAACCACGCCGTCTCGGAGGCTCGCCCGAACGTCATCCTGCTGATGGAAGGGGCGAACGATCTGAATGCGCCGCGCGGCGGAGACGGCGAGAACGACCGCATCAGAGAAACCGTGGGAGCGGTCGAGGACATGGTCAGGAGTGCTGGCCGGCAGCAGCTGCCGGTCTTCGTCGCGACGCTGCCCCCGCAGCGGGCCGGCGGGCCCAAGGCCGGCGCCGCCGGTTTCCTGGACCGCTACAACGAGGCCCTGAAGGCGATGGCGGCGAACAAGGGTGCGCACGTCGTGGACGTGTTCGCGCAGGTGCCGGTGACCGACATCGGCGCCGACGGGCTGCATCCGACCGAGAACGGCTACCAGCACATCGCGGAGATCTGGCTGGAAGCGCTGAAGGCGCACTACGAGACCGCCGGCACCGCGGGTGCGCTATCGCCGGCCGCGAAACACCCGGACGCCGGCACCGCCGCCTCGCATGTCGAAGGTCCAGCCGGCCTCGGACTTCGCTGAGACGCCCGGCGCTGGATCGACGGCGACAATCCACAGCTCGCGATCGAACACGCGGCCGAACGCTCGCCGCGCGCCGCCGACCGCCGCCACCCGCGACAGCTCTGCCTGATCGAGGAATCGTCCGCCCGGCGGCATTCCGTCGAGCAGCTCGAGGCCGTCGGACCACGCCACGAACGCTTCGAGCTCCCGCCCCGACGGGACCCGCGCCTGCAGCCCGCCTTCGTAGTGAAACGTCGCGCCCAGGCCGGCCAGGCGCGTCAGCGCGCCGGCGGCGGCGAATCGCCCGGGATCGTTGTCGCGCCTGCCGGCGATGCGCTCGGCCGCGGCCCCGATCGGCTCGTCGCCGATGACCGGCTTCTGCCACCGTGCGATCAGCCGCGCGCCTTCGGCGATCTCCAGCACGTGCTGCCATCCCTCGTCGCCGCCGCCGCGCGGCGAATGCCAGGTCACGTAGTCCGAATCCGCATAGCGTGCGTCTCGTTCCGCGGATCCCAGCGCCACCGGCACCGGTTCGGGCACGAGCGCCGCCAGCGTCTTCACGAACACCGGACCGTGCAGGCGCCGCGTCTGCGTCGGATGCCACGGCTCGTTGGCGATCTCGACGAGCGCATTGCCGTGCGCCGCGGCAAGCGCACCGACAGCCTTCACGTGCTGCTCCATGTCCACGTCGATCTCCCTCGTGTCCACG
>JBOGIX010000330.1:0-1901 GCA_050744685.1 Vicinamibacterales bacterium
GCGATCAGAGTCGCGCGACTGAGATCACCGGTGTTCATTCATGGCATTCATGCGCATTCCGGCATTCTTGCGCATTCCACCTGCGTGTGTCGCGGTGGCTGACGATCGACGGCGACCTCGCGATCTCGCGCGCCAGCTTCCGTGACCGCGGTGCGGCGGGCCATCACATCCCAGGCGCACTGGATCGGGTGATCTCGGGCGGAATCCCGGGCGAGCCTCGCCTGCCCCTGTTTGGCACGGGCGATTTGTTGACACCCGTGAAACGGAGTTGGCAGCTGGGCCGTTTCTCACGTAATCTTTCGCCCGGGACCGGCCGGAATCGGCCTGGACCCGACCGTCAGCGCCCGCAACGGCGGCGCGGGCGGAACCATTTTTTCAGGCCCGAGGAACGGACCGCGCCGCGCGCGCGCCACCGGCGGGTCACTTCAAGGAAGGCACAGATGATTCAACGGCGCGCTCTCACTACCATGTCCGCGGCGCTTGCCGTGGCAGTGATCCTGGCGGCCGATCCGACAGCCGCGCGTACGGCTCCGACGAACCGCACCGTGCACGTCTCGGTGACTGACGGGAAGGGAACGGCCGTCACCGATCTGACCGCGGCGGACCTGGTCGTCAAGGAAGGCGGCAAGGAGCGCGAGATCGTCCGCGCGGAGCCCGCGGCTGGCCGTCTGCGGCTGGCGCTCGCGGTCGAGGAACGTCTCGTCGGCGACGGGCAGATCCGCCTGGGCATGTTCGAGTTCGTGAAGCGCGTGGCGAAATCGGCGGATGTCAGCCTGATCACGATCGGCCTGAGCAATCGCACGCTCGTCGACTTCACTCCCGACGCCAACGCCGTCCTCGACGCGATCAACAAGCTGACGCTCAACCCGCGCGGGGACTCCAACCTCACGGAGGGCGTGCTGGAAATAGTCAACGCGTTCTCCGCGGCGAAAGCGGAGCGGCCGGCGCTCGTGGTGGTGGCGCTTTCGGGCGGGCAGGCGGGCGGCGCCGAGCCGCGCAACGTGCTCGACAGGCTGGGCGAGAGTGGCGTGACGATGCACAGCGTGACGCTGGAGGGTGGCGGAGCGTCGGCAGGGCTGGGATCCATGGCCGACGAGAGCGGCCGCGAGCAGGTGCTCGGCGACGGCGCGAAACAATCGGGAGGCCGGCGTCACGATCTCACGGTTACCGCGGGCGCGCAGAAAGCACTGTTGCAGGTGGCCGACGAGCTCCTGGCGCAGTACGCGATCACATATGCGCTGCCAGACGGTGTGAAGCCGAACAAACGCTTCAGCATCAGCAGCAAGCGGCGCGGCGTGACCCTGCGCGCGCCATCGATCGTGCCGGAGCGCCAGTAGGTCGAAGAAAGGGGACGGTCGATCGGGTTCCGTTTGTCGGCGGGATTTGCCGGCCCCGTAGCGCGGGGCTTTACATTAGCGCCCGCATCAGCCGACGTCGTCGCCAACGGCGCCGCTGAAGCGGCGCGCTACGGCCGATCACAGAGCAGTCCGAACAGACCGGCACTCTCCAGCAGCCGGCGCACCCACGCGCTGGTGTGCACGATTCGGAGGACGCCTTCGGCGGCAATCGTCATGTTGTAGGCGCGGACCAGTTCCCCGATGCCGGCAGCGTCGATGCTCGGCACGCGCGCGAGGTCGACGACGATGGCACGCTGACCGCGGCCGAGAACCGCACGTACCCTGTGCCTGAGGGCCCCGTCCACCGGCATACGCAGCGAACCGTCGAGGTGGACGACGCAGACTGTTGGCGAACATGGCCCTAGAACAACCGACACAACACCCCTCCTCTACTGATAGACGCTGATTCCGGACCGAAGGGTTTCCCCGGCCTCTACATTGAAGTCGAATGAAGGCTCTTGAAATCGACACACGAGGGCAGATTCTGTCGCCCCGGTGCCGGCC
>JBOGIX010000331.1:0-3364 GCA_050744685.1 Vicinamibacterales bacterium
GGGAGGTCATGGGAGATCACAACGTTTCGAGTACCTTTCCACCGTTGAAACTCCCCTGACCTCCCATACTCCCGTGCTCCTGTAGATTTTTCTGTGAACGATCGTTGAAGTACCCACGACTCCCGATCCCTGCACCCCGGACTACAATTCTCTCCGTGACGAACCGCCGTCGCGCATTCCCGCTTCGATTGTCGCTGTGGATGCTGCTCTGCGCCTCCGCCGCGTTGCTCGTCGCGCAGGGACCCGCGGCGCCCACTCCGCCGCAGGTCCCGTCCGCGTTCGCCGCACGCATCGCCTCCCTCTCGGAGCCGGGCGGATACTTCGATACCGACAACCTGATCTCCAACGAACGATCGTATCTGCAGGTGATCCCGGAACTGCGCAAGGCGCGGCGGGACGATGGGGCGTATATCGGGGTCGGACCGGACACCAACTTCTCGTACATCGCCGAAGTGCGGCCGGCAATCGCGTTCATCGTCGATGTGCGACGCGACAACATGCTGCTGCACCTGCTGTTCAAGGCGATCTTCGTGCTCTCCGACACGCGCGCCGAGTACCTGGCGCTGCTGCTCGGGCGGCCGGCGCCGCAGGCGAGCGATGAATGGCGGAGCGCGACCGTCGATCGCCTCGTCGAGCATTTCGATCGCGCGCGGCCGGCGCGGGATGAATACCTCGCGCGGCGCGCGCGCCTCGACAAGGCGCTCGAGCAGACGGGCGTGCTGCTCTCGACGGAGGATATGGCGACGATCGAGAGATTCCATCAGCGGTTCATCGCCGACGGCCTCGATCTCCGCTTCAACAGCACGGGCCGGGCGCCGCAATCGAACTATCCCACCTACCGCGATCTGCTGATCGATACTGACGCGGCGGGGCGGCAGTCGAACTACCTGGCCTCGGAAGAGTCGTTCCAGTTCGTGAAATCGCTGCAGGGGCGCGACCTCGTCATCCCCGTGGTCGGCGATCTCAGCGGCCCTGCGGCGCTCTCCGCCATCGGCCGCCTGATGACCGCACGCCGCAACCGGCTCTCCACGTTCTACACGTCGAACGTCGAGTTCTATCTCTACGGCCAGGGCACGTTCCCGAAGTTCGTCGCCAACCTGCGCCGCATCCCGCGCGGCGAAGGCAGCCTGGTCGTCCGCTCGATCTTCGGCCGCCCGTGGTCCGGTCGCGTCGGCGATTCGAGCACTTCCCAGCTGCAACCCGTCAGTGAGCTCGTCACCGGCTTCGATCAGGGGCGCTACCGTTCGTATGGTCAGCTGGTTGCTGATCGGTGAATCCCGTAGTCGCCAGTTCCCAGTTCCCAGTTCTCAGTTCCCAGTTGTTCCTGGTGGTTCCCAGATCGCGACTGGAAACCAGACAAAAATGACTGGCAACTTGAAACTGGAAACTATTCCCCCCGCGTCGACGCACTGACCCGGCGCCCCAATCAGTCCCGACCGCCGACTTTTGGCAATCTTGGCAATCTCGAAGCGTGCCATTCCTGCCATTCCTGCCATTCCTGCGCATTCCTGGCATTCGTGAGCATTCCTGGGGTTTCAAGATCGCGTAGCGCGCATCTCGTTGTCTATCCCGCGCCCCACCCGCGCGACAATCTCCGGCACCGCCTCCACGTCCGCGCGCTGCGTATGAAAATTGACGATGCAGGCGCGGAGCACGTAGCGGCCGGCGATCACCGCGTTCGAGACGAAGACCTCGCCGCCGCGCTGCAGACGATCGAGCAGCCGCCGGTTGAGCGCGTCGAGGTGCCGCTCGGTCGCGTCCTGGCCCGCGGTTGCGCGCAGATCGGCCGGGACGTACCGGAACGTCGTGATGCTCAGCGCCTGCGTCATCAGCTCGAGCTCGGGATGACGTTCCACTGCCCGCGCCATCTGCTGCGACAGGCGGATGTCCGTGGCAATCGAGTCGCGGTAGCCTTCCGCGCCCGCGTGCCGCAGCGCAAGCCACACTTTCAGCGCACGAAAGCCGCGTGAGTTCTGCGGGCCGTAGTCGACGTAGTTGGTCGCCTCTTCCTCGAAATGGTAATAGGGGGGGTGGTAGGCAAAGGCCGCGCGCAGCAGCGCCGGATCGCGGACCAGGACGCATCCCGCCTCGAGCGGCGCGTAGAGCCACTTGTGGGGATCGACGGCGATCGAATCGGCGGTGCCGATCGCTCGCAGGTCCGCCGGCGTGTCCGCCACCGCCGCGGCGAACCCGCCATACGCGCCGTCGACGTGGAACCACACGCGGCGCTCCGCGCAGAACGCGGCGAGGTCGCGCAGCGGGTCGACCGATCCTGTGCTCACCGAACCGGCGGTGCCGATGACGATGAACGGCCGGTCGCCGGCGGCGAGGTCCTCGTCGAACTGCGCGGCGAGCGCGCGCAGATCCATCCGAAGCTCGCCGTCGGTCGGGATCCAGCGGATCGCCGACGTGCCGATGCCGCAGATGTCCGCGGCCTTCTGCAGCCACGTGTGGGTTTCGGCCGAGGCGTAGGCGCGAAGGCGGCCGGCGCCCGCAACCCCTTCTTCACGAATAGGGCGATCGGGAATCGCGGCGCGCGCGGCGAGAAAGCAGACGAGGTTTGCCATGTTGCCGCCGCTCACGAGCAGCCCGCCGCACGCCGGCGGATACCCGATGAGCTCGGCGACCCAGCGCACGGTCTGCGCTTCGACTTCCGACGCCGCCGGCCCGAGCAGCCAGCCGCCGACGTTGGCGTTGAGTGCGGAGGCGAGGAAATCGCCGAGAATGCCGACCGGGGTCGGCGGTGCGGTGATGTAGCCAAAGAACCGCGGATGCGCGTTGAAGAGCGAATGATCGAACAGCAGCCGCGCGACGTCCTCGATCAGCGGGCCGGGAGCGGTGCCGGTTTCCGGCAACGGCCCCGACAGATCGAGCGCGCGCCGGACGTCGGATGGCGATTCGTCGCGCGTGACCGGCCGTGCGGGAATCGACGCGATCAACCCCGCAATCTGATCGACGAGACGATGCCCGATGTCACGAAACGTCTCCGCATCGAGATCCATCGCCGGCCGGCGGCGCTCGCCGTCGACGCCGCTCATCAACGGCCGGCCTTCGGAGCGCTGGCCTGCTGATCGCGAGCGATCTCGGTCCGGAACTCCTCCAGGCGGCGTCGCAGCCGCTCGACGACCGGCCCGTGCTCGCCGGCGACGTTGTAGCGTTCCGATGGGTCGACCTCGAGATCGAACAGCTCGACGACGGGCGCGGGCGCCGACGTCGATGGCGCGAACCGCAGCTTCCAGCGGCCACTGCGGACGGCGTGCAGGGCGGCGGCGGAAAAGTAGAAGAACTCCCGCTCCGGCGCAGGCGCGCCGCCGGTCAGCAGCGGCATGACGTCCGCTCCGTCGATCGGCCGATCGGCCGGCAC
>JBOGIX010000332.1:0-12197 GCA_050744685.1 Vicinamibacterales bacterium
TTGTCGCCCTGAACGCCTTGCCCACGCTGATCCATCCGCCGCTGATGGTGGCGACGCTGCCGGTGAGCCTGTTCGTCATTCCGGTGCTCATGCTGGCGCACGCGCTCGCCACGACGATGGCCGCGGCGTTCGGGTTCGCGTGCGCCGTGGGATTGCGCGAGCTGCTGCAGCTCTCGCTGGCACCGTTCGGCCAGCGCACGTTTCTGCGGGTGTCAGGCAGCGTGCGGTCGGTAGTGCTGCTCGCCCTCCTGGTGCTGGTCG
Source organism: Vicinamibacterales bacterium (assembly GCA_050744685.1). Taxonomy (GTDB): domain Bacteria; phylum Acidobacteriota; class Vicinamibacteria; order Vicinamibacterales; family 2-12-FULL-66-21; genus JACCXG01. Next base: position 262 of record JBOGIX010000332.1, read on the forward strand.
CGCTGGCTCCCGCCCGGCTCGCGGGTCGCGCGGACTGGATGTTCCCTCCGGAACAGCCGTCCCTCCTGCTGCGTCCTGTCGGTTGGTTCGCCGGGGCGCACGCCGCCATCGTCGGCCGGGTGCTGCGTCACGTGCCCGACCGTGATCTGCGGCCGGCAATGTCAAACGACGAACAACGGCTTCGTGCAAGATTCGAGGGCAACATCCCGCACTTCACGATGCTTGCGCTTCAGGGCGCGGCAGCGTTGCTCGCAGTCGTGGGCCTGTCCTTGACCACGTACCTCTGGAATGCGAGGCGACTGCACCTTCTGATGGACGAAGGGCGCGCCGCTCCAGTTCTCGGTGTTGCCCGTGCCGCGGAACGCATGGCGCGGGCGACGATCCGGCGGCCCGCCACTCGAGCGGGCATGATGTTCCTCGTCAGGACGATGGCCCGTAGTGCGGTGCACCATTTGTATCTCCTGGTGTCGCTCGCGGCAGGATGGGCGCTGCTCCTGACCACGCTGCCTCACGCAACCGGGGCGGTCCAGCCACCCTTGCGGACGCTGCACGTCGCCGCACAAACGCTGGCACTCACCGCGCTCATCGCCGGGTATCGCGCCGCCATTCGCACGGCGGCGGACGAACGCGCCGCATGGCTGTTCGCCGTCGCGGACACCGGCTATTTGCGGCAGTTCCGTACCGGCGTTCGAGTGGGTGCGATCGCCGCAATCGCGGGCGTCGTTGTACTTCTGTTCCCGCTGCACACCGTCGCCTGGGGACCTTCGATTGCGGTGGCGCATGCCGTCAACGGACTGGCTGTGGGTTGGCTGCTCGTCGAAACCGTGTCGGTGACCGTGGAGCGGCCCCTGGTGGCGACGATTCCGCCGAACGACGGCCTGAATACCGTCGGCGCCGTTTTCCTCGGCGCCACTGTCATCGGCGTTTTCGCGCTCGCGCGAATCGAGCTGACGGCCATGCGGGGCGGCGCCGGCATGGTCGTCTTTCCAGTGCTGCTCATGCTGAGTGCCGGGTGCCTCCGTTACATAGGCGAGCGGCAGCACCGCGCAGCGGCGATCGCCTTGGCGCTGGCAAACGCCAGTTCCGGCGAGCAGACATATCACCCCAGTCGGGCCTGATACGGTGGCGCGCGGTTCCGGCGGCAGTCAGGCCCAGCGTGCCTTGTACAGACGTTCGCCCGGCAGATGCAGCGTTCCGTCCGGGCCCTGAAAGTGCAGCCGCTCGGCCCACCAGTTCGGAGCTTCCGCCTCGATGTAGACGACGCGACCGGTTGACGGGTGGATGCTGTAGCTCTTGACGTCCGGGCGATCGCCGAGCGTATCGTGCGGAGAGAACTCGCGGCGCTCACGATCGAAATAGAAACAACGCCGGACGGTGCTCACGAACAGGCGTGACGAATCGGGGATGGGCACGAGGTCGTGGCCACCCTCGCTCGGAAGCGCGATCTCGAAAGTCCGGTCGAGCCTGGCGGCGCCGTCAGTGGGGCCGATCGTGTAAGCGCGCAGCAGGTCGCCGCCGAGTGCCCAGAGCAACCCGCGCGCGTCGTCCCAGACCACGCCGTGCGCGGAGCGCAGTTCGTCGGTGGCGAGCTCCCTGCCGGTGGCGCCGTCGAAGACCACAATTCGATTCCCGCCGCCCGCCGCTGATACCGATGCCGCCGCGGCGATGCGGCCGGCCGGCAGCAGCTCGATGGAGTGCGCGTTGGTCACGCGCGCCGAGAACGACGCGCGACGCGTCTCGCGGTCCACCAGGGCGACGGCGCCTCCAGACGACGAGATGAGGATGCGGCGGCCCTGCGCCACAGGCTTGCAGTCGTCGGTAGTCCGAAACAGCGCGCGCATGTCCTCCGGTATTTCCGGGGTGTCAGCCGCGCGCCAGGACCACACCTTTCGGTGTGTCGGATTCGGACCGTCGCCGAGCGCCAGGATGAAGACCTCGTCCCGGCCACACGCGATGACCTCGGTGTGCTCGGACGCCTCCTGGGATTCGGCCGCCGCAGGCCGGCAAGCCGCCACGGGCACTGCGAAGAGCGCCGCCAGCGCGTCCCGACGATTCAGCAACATCCTGGCACCTCACGCAAGAGAGTTATCGGATCATGAAATAAGCATTTTGCAATATTTTCTGTGCACGGTCGGCGGGTGTCACGCGCACGATCCGAATCGCGCCGTCGTGGGCATGAGCGGCCTCGTCGACGATTGCCGACGATAACCGCGCCGGCTCAGCGATCTCGTCGCGGAAGACAGTACCGGGCGGTGTGCGGAAGTACTCGGACTCTGAAGGGCTGGACGTCCGACCTTTGCGCCGACGTCGCAACGGGCGCGCAAAGTAAACGGGGCTCGCGGCCCCGACAGCTAACGCGTGTAGCTCAGCGGGAATGCGAGTTGCATCCATACTTAATGCTCGATGCGACTCGATCTCCTCGTCCCGACGTTGAGGCGGCCGCACCTGCTCGAGCGCGCGCTCATAAGTGTTGCCCGAACGGAACGACCCGGCCGCCTCCAGCCCGGCGTCATCATCATCGTGAACGACGCGGCACCCGAACTGCCGGGCTTGGAGGGCACTCTTGCCGCAATGCCTTTCCCCACTCGTGTTCTGCATGAGCCCAGGCCTGGAAAGTCTGCCGCGCTGAATACCGCGATCGCCGCCTCGACCGCGGACTACCTGGGGTTCATCGATGACGACGAGGTGCTGGCACCGGACTGGTTTCGGGTCGTGGAGGCGGCGCTGGACGCTGCGCCTGCCGACTTCCTGGGCGGTCCCGTTGTGCCCTTTCCGGGCACGAATCTTCCCAAATGGGTGCCGCCGGGTTATCCGGCCGTAATTGGCACGGCCGAGTCCGGGCCAACCGAACAGCCCTACGACGCGAAATTTCCCGGGATGCTCAAAGGGGGCAACGCGGTGATCTCGCGGGCGATGCTGGAGAAGGTCGGTCCGTATAATCCCGACCTTGGCCCGACGGCGGATCGCCGGCTTTTCTCCTGCGAGGACGAGGACATGTACTTGCGGCTGGTCTCCGGAGGCGCCAAAGGCCGGTATCTACCGAATCTCATCGTCTATCACAGCGTGCATCCGGAGCGGCTGCGCAAGAGCTATTTCCGCTCGTGGTCGTTCTGGCACGGCGCGTCGAAGGGAGTGCTCGCCCGGTATCATTCGATGCCGGTCCCGCAGATCGCCGGTGTGCCGCGCTACGCTTACGGCGAGGCTGTTCGCGGGCTCATGACATGGATCAGGGCGACGCTTGGCGGCGGTCCCGCGCACGTTCGCGTCGCGGCCGAAATGCCGGTGTGGAGCCTTGCGGGGCGCCTCTATGGCCGCCATCTGTGCCCTCGCCGGACGGACTCGCCGCCGCCATCGGCACACCGGTCGAAGTGATAACTGCGTGGTGATGTGGTGATGCAGCCCGCGGTCGAGACGCTGCCCGTGCCCGTTCTGTCCGTCGTGCTCTGCACCTACAACCGCGCGCATCTCCTCGCCGGCGCCCTCGACGCGCTCCTGAATCAGGTCCGTGACACGCCGCCGTACGAAGTGATCGTCGTCGACAACAATTCGATCGATGCGACGCGTGATGTGGTCGGGCAGTGTACGGGCGGCGTCGTGCACTACGTGTTCGAACCTTGCCAGGGCTTGTCCGTCGCGCGCAACCGCGGGGTGTCCGTCGCCCGCGCGGACCTGATCGCGTTCACGGACGACGACGTGCGAGTCAGTGCGGACTGGGTGCGATCCATCGTCCGGGTGTTCGACGAGCATCACGACATCGATCTCGCCGGGGGAAAGATCGAACCGGTGTGGGAAGCACCGCCGCCGCCATGGCTCTCTGAAGCAGGGTGTGCGCCGCTGGCACTCCTCGATTTCGGGGAGGAGGCGTTTCGTCTCACGCCGGACCGTCCTATAGCGCTCATCGGCGCCAACGCAGCGGTCCGCCGGGGGGCGTTCGACCGGGCGGGCGGGTTCTCGCCAGCACTGCAGCGCGAGCGCGACGGAATCGGCTCCACCGAGGACTACGATTTCCAGGTGCGCCTGCTCGCGCAGGATGGCTGTGCGCTGTACGACCCGCGCATCCTTGTCCGCGCACCCGTGCCCCGCGAGCGGCTCATGAAGCGATACCATCGTGCCTGGCACAGCGGACACGGGCGCTTTTACGCGCTGATGCGCGAGCCCGCCTTCGAACGATCGCGGCTCGGCACGGTCATGGGGGTTCCCGCCCACGTGTATCGCAGCGTCGTTCGAGAAGCGGCAGGATGGGCGGCGAGCCTGCTCGGCCGGCGCAGCACCGCGGCATTCGCGCACGAACTGCGGCTGCGGTTTCTGATCGCCTTTGCCGTACAGCGTATGTTTCAACGCTCATGAGCGATTCCCGCACGCGGCCCGCCGTCACGGTCGTGATTCCGTGTTTCAACCAGGGCCGCTTCCTGCCGGCCGCGGTCGCCAGCGTTCGTGCCCAGGATCATCAGCACGTCGAGTGCATCGTCGTGGACGACGGCTCGACGGATGGTACGGCGACGATCGCGTCGGAGCTCGGCATGCGCCTGCTGCAACAGCCGAACAGGGGTGTGTCGGAGGCCCGGAACGCCGGCCTTGCAGCCGCACAGGGCGACCTGGTCGTCTTTCTCGACGCAGACGACGAGTTGCTGCCCGGCGCCCTTGGCCGTAGAGCGGACGTTCTCGCGTCGGATCCGGCCGCCGCGGCTGTCGTCGGCAGATGTCAGGCGATGGATGTTGCTGGACATCCTGTCGCCGCCTTGCACGTCCCGGTTGACGCATCGAACGCCTATGAACAGTGGCTCTCGCGCAATTTCGTCTGGGCGCCAGGCGCGGCGATGTTCAGGAGGCGCGAGCTCGACGCCATCGGAGGGTTCCCCGCCGGTCTCGGTCCCGCGGCTGACTATGCCGTGTATCTGCGGCTCGCGCGGGAGGGTCGCGTGCGAGTGATCGCAGACGAAGTGGCGCGCTATCGCCAGCACGAGGCGAACATGTCGCGCGATCCCGCGCTGATGCTGCGCGCCACACTCGCGGTGCTGCGGCGTGAAGGCCGCGAGGCGGCCGCCGGAAAGCGGAACAGCATCCGGCGAGCGCGGCGAGTGTGGGCTGACTGGTACGGCGAACAGATCGTGCACCGGCTCCGCACCGACTGGCGCGCGGGGCGCCGTGGCGCATTCCAGGTGCGAGCATTCGCTACGCTGGTCCGCCATGCGCCATGGGTCGCACTCCGCCATCTCCGGCACAAAGCCGGTCTCACCCTCGTCGCCGCGTGCAGTCGAACGATGCTGCTGTGCCGTCGCGCGGTCTCGACAGGGCGAAGGAAGGTGGCGCCATGACGGCGTCGATTCCGGACCACCCCGTGGCTGCCCGATCCCCGGAACCGACGCCCGAACGCAACGGAAGTGCCGCGGTGTCCGCCGCGGCGGCGACCGTTGGCATCGTCGTCACGACTTACAATCACACCCGTTTCCTGGACGACGCGCTCCGGAGCGTGGTGGATCAATCGCGTGCCGCCGACGCCGTGGTCGTCGTTGACGACGGGTCGACCGACGATCCTGCGGCTGTCGCCGCGCGATTTCCAGGCGTTCGCCTGATGCGGCAGGAGAACCGTGGGTTGGCGGCGGCAAGAAACACCGGACTTGCCGCACTGGACACGACCTACGTAGTTTTTCTCGACGCCGACGATCGCCTCGAGCGTGGAGCCCTCGAGGCCGGGCTCGCCTGCTTCGGCCGCGCGCCGGACAGCGGCCTCGTGTATGGCGGCCACCGCTACATCGACGCTGACGGGCAGGACATCGGTGAACGATTCGAACCGCCCGGCGACGATCCCTACCTGCGGCTGCTCGGCGGCAACTTCATCGCCATGCACGCGACGGTCATGTACCGCCGGGACCTGCTCGTCGCGGCCGGCGCGTTCGACGAGGAGCTGCGCCGCTGCGAAGACTACGACCTGTACCTGCGCATGGCGCGTCGCCATCTCATCACCGGCTATGCGGACCTCGTTGCGGCGTACCGCCTGCACGGCGACAACATGTCAACGGATCACCGCGCGATGTTGCGCAGCGCGCTCGAAGTGCATGCACGCCACCAGCCAGCCGCGGCGCAGGACGGCAAGGCACGCCGGGCATGGCTCGAAGGACGACGCCGGTGGCGCCGGTACTATGCCGAAGAGATGGCGGCGTCGCGTTATCGCAGCCGGCAGCAGGGACAGCGCCTGAAAGCGACGCTGCCGGCGCTCGTGGACATGGCGGCGGCGTCACCGAAGGTGGCGCTCCTCCAGGTCGCCGGCGGGATGCGACGCCGCCTGGCCGCGGTGCTGCCTCGCTCCCTGCGCGAGCGGCTGCTCAGAGGTCGCGAGCGCGTGCCGCCGCTCCATCGCGTCCGGTTCGGGCACCTGCGTCGCGTCACGCCGATCAGCCAGAGCTTCGGGTTCGAACGCGGCTTGCCGGTCGATCGGTACTACATCGAGCGGTTCCTCGATCGACACCGATCCGAGATCGTCGGCCGCGTGCTCGAGATCGGCGACGACACCTACACCCGCAGGTTCGGCGGAACGCGCGTCTCGCGAAGCGACGTGCTGCACGTGCGTGCGGGCAACCCGCGCGCCACGCTGGTCGGCGACATCACCAACCCGAGCGTGCTGCCGGAGAATGCATTCGACTGCATCGTGCTCACGCAGACACTGCAGCTCGTGTACGACGTGCCGCTCGCGGTTGCCAGGATCCATCGGGCGCTCGCCCCCGGCGGATCGGTCCTGGTGACGGCTCCCGGCATCAGCCAGATCGATCGTGGCGAATGGGGATCGACGTGGTTCTGGTCCTTCACCCCGGCAGCCCTGCAACGGTTGTTCGGCGAGGTCTTCGGACCGGAGGCGGTGCTGGTCGAACGCTACGGGAACGTCTTCGCGGCGACCGCTTTCCTGCAGGGCCTTGCGGTTGGCGAGCTCGACACGGCGGACCTGGATCCTATCGACCAGGCATACCCGGTCATCGTCGCGCTCCGCGCGCGGAAGCGCCGATCGTGAGCGTTCGGGCCGTCCTCGGAACCTGGCGCAATCGAGTGCGGCGCGCGGCATCGCAGCCTGCGATCCTGATGTACCACCGCATCGCACAGCCTCCTGTCGATCCCTGGGGCCTGGCCGTGCGGCCCGAACACTTCGAACAGCACCTCGCCGTGCTGCGGCGCTCCCGGCAGCCGATGCGAATGTCCGACTTCTTCGATCGGCTGACGCGCGGCACGCTGCCGGGCAACGCCGTGGCGGTGACGTTCGACGACGGGTACGTCGACAATTTGCGCGAGGCAAAGCCGCGACTCGCGGCGCATGACGTTCCTGCCACGGTGTTCGTAACGACTGGCCCCGTGGGGCAGCGCACGGAGTACTGGTGGGACGAACTCGCCCGCGGCATTCTGATGCGCGACCATGCCCTGGACGACGAGCTTTCGATTGACGGCGAGCCGTGCCGTCTCGTGTTCCCGGACCTGGCGGGCGGCAGGCACGGGGGACCATGGCGTGCCTGGGAGCAACCGCGCACCGAGCGCGAGACCGCGTATCTCGCAGTGTGGCGGCGCCTGCGGACTGCAACGCACCACGAGCGCGTCGCGGTGATGAACCGCCTGCGCGATGTGCTCGGCACCCCTCCGCCGGATCCGAGCGATCTGCCCTTGACGTCGGCTGAAGTTGCCGACCTCGCGAACGACGGGCTGATTGAGATCGGCGCGCACACCGTCACGCATCCAGTGCTCCCGGCGCTCGACCCGGGAGAACGTCGGCGCGAGATCCGGGAGAGCAAGCTCGACTGCGAGCGGCTTACAGGGCGGGCGGCAACGGGGTTTGCATACCCGCACGGTGCGCTCGATGCAGACTCGTGCGCCGCGGTGCAGGAATCCGGGTTCGCATGGGCCTGCTCGACCCACTCGGCCGTCGTTTCCGACCGCGACTACGATCGCTATGCGCTGCCGCGGCTGTGCGTCCTCGACTGGGACGCGCACGCCTTCGAGCGCGCATTGCAGACGGTGGCCGCATGAACGTCAGTGCGATGCCTTCGCCGCATCGCGTATCGCCGCCGACGTGCGCGCGAGGCGTCCCGTGAGCGACGGCATACGCGTTTCAGTCATCACCCCGTTCCTGAACGCGGGCCGTTTCATTCAGGAGAGCATCGAGAGCGTCCTGGCGCAGGACTACGACCGCTGGGAACTGCTCCTGATTGACGACGGTTCGACGGATGACAGCACGTCGATCGCGGAGGGGTACGCGCGCGCGCATCCCGGGAAGATTCACTACCTCACACACGATGGAAGGAAGAACTGCGGCGCCAGCGCCTCGAGAAACCTCGGCGCTCGATACGCACAGGGCGGGTACCTCGCGTTCCTCGATGCCGACGACGTCTATCTTCCACGCAAGCTCGCGGACCAGGTCCCCTTGCTCGACTCACATCCCGACGTGGCGATGCTGTATGCGGCCACGGAGTATTGGTACAGCTGGACCGGCAACCCGGACGACGCGGGCCGCGACTGGGTATGGCGCAAATACGGAGCAGAACCGGACGTTGCCGTCCGCCCACCGCGCATGCTGACCACGTTCCTCCGGGACGGGGGCACGGTGCCGTGCATGGGCAGCGTGCTGGTTCGCCGCGCCGCCGTGGAGGCCGTCGGCGGCTGGGAGCCGTCCTTTCGTTACATCTACACCGACCAGGTGTTTCACGCGAAGCTCTGCCTCGAGTTCCCTGTCCTGATTGCCGATGCCTGCTGGGACAGGTACCGTCAGCATGAAGACTCCTCTTGTCAGGTCGTGTCGCGGGCGGGTGAATCCGACGCTGCGTTTCTGCGATACCTGGAATGGCTCGAGGGTTATCTCACCCGGAAGTCGGTTCGTGACCCGGACCTCTGGCGCGCGCTGCGGCAGGCACTGAGGCCCTTTCGTCATCCGTTGCTCCACCGCGTCGAGCGGAAGGCGCGCCGCTACGGCGCACGCCTGCGGGACATCGAAGGGCGAACGATTCGACGCATGCTGCGCACGCGTTTCCCGTGACGCATGACTGCCTCGTCCCGGCCCGTCGCCTCGATCGTGATTCCCTGTTACAACCAGGGCCGGTTTCTCGGCGACGCGGTTCGAAGCGCACTGCAGCAGACGTATCCGGCCATCGAAGTCATCGTCGTGGACGATGGCTCGACGGACGGCACGGCCGCTGTGGCGGAGACGTTCGCAAGTGCCCGCCTGATCCGAGAGCAGAACCAGGGAGCCGCGGCCGCCCGCAACGCCGGGCTGCGTGAAAGCCGCGGCGATTACCTGATCTTTCTGGATGCGGACGACAGGCTGCTGCCGCATGCCGTTGCAACGGGCATCGAATACCTGGCTGCGCGTCCTGACCGGGCCTTCGTGACGGGGCACGTACGTCTCATAGATGAGGACGGCTCACCTGCGGGTACCCCGCCGCAGGAGCACGGCGACAATCCTGACTACATCGAGCTTCTCCGCTCGAACTACATCTGGACTCCCGGTGTGGTGGTGTACCGGCGCTCGGTGTTCGACGCCGTGTCGCCGTTCGAGAGCGGTGCGGGCGGGTCGGCCGACTTCGAGTTGAACGTCCGGATCGCGCGCCGTTTCGCGATCGGCTGCCACCACCAGATCATCCTGGAGCACCGCCGGCATGGCGCGAACATGAGCGGCGATGCCGGCGTCATGCTCGCTTCCGCGGTTTCGGTACGACGATCGCAGCGAAAGCACGTGCAGAACGACCGCGCGGCCGAGTCGGCGTGGAAATCCGGCATCGCGATTGTCCAGAGCGACTTCGGCGGGCGTCTCGTGGAACAGGTCAAGTCCGACTTGAGGACGCGAGATCAGAGAGCCAGGGCGCTCCGGGGGATGCTGTGCCTGCTTCGATACTATCCGGCAGGTCTCAGCAGGATCGTGAACGCAGCCGTTCGACGGATGAGGAACGTGTGAATCAGTCGCCTGCGCGAATCGTGTGGCTTCCGCCTTCAGGCGGAAGGTCTAGTGAGAAGGGCGTGGCTTCCGCCTTCAGGCGGAAGGTTGCATTCGCGCCGCACACTTCCGGCTGAAGCCGGAAGCCACACACGGCCTCCCTGGCAACGCCTCAGCCAGCCGGCTCCGAGCGGCGGCCTCCCACATCAGGCGCCTCCTGCGCATGCGTGACGCGCCACGAGTGCGGAATGTAGAACTGCCCTTCCGTTGCTGGGCCGGTTTGCACGTAGAGCCTCGTCTCGCCGTCCCACCAGGCGAGGACTTTCGACGATACCAGGTCGCGCACCACGGCGCCGACGGTGTAGCTGCCTGGCTTGAGCGGGAGCGCCGCGCAGGTGAATTCGACGACGCCGCCAGGCGGCTTCAGATCCAGCGGCTGCCGGCACTCGCCGGTTCGCGGGGACGCGATGCGTGTCTTGCCGTCGGCCGAGTAGTATCGGAGCTCGAACTCGACGTTGGACAGAGACCGGGCCACGACGTACCGCAGCGCGATCGCCAGCGGCGCTCCAGTCACGAACGACACGGCGTGTGGCTCGTCGGGATTCTGCAACGTGAGGTTGGTCAGGGCGACACCGCTTTTCGGCGAGTCGATCGACGTTTCTCCCGAGGGCGGATCCCACAGGGCGAGTCGGTGGTGATAGCTGGCCACCACATCCGATGGCGACCCGCTCGCGGCAATCTTTCCTGCCTCCAGCAGCACCGCGCTGTCGCACAGGCGCTCCACGGCGGTGAGGTCGTGCGAGATGAACAAACTCGTCGTGCCCTGGTTCTTCAGCTCCTGGATCCGCTGCAGGCATTTGGGCTGGAATTCCGCATCGCCAACGGCCAGCACTTCGTCGACGAGCAGGATGTCCGGCTCCATGTGCGCGGCCACGGCGAATCCGAGGCGCACGTACATGCCCGACGAATACCATTTGACCGGCGTGTCGATGAACTGCTGGACGCCGGCGAATTCCACGATGCGATCGAGCTTCGCCGCGATCTCGCGCCGGCGCATGCCGAGGATGGCGCCGCTCAGGAACACGTTCTCACGCCCGGTGAGCTCCGGGTGGAACCCGGATCCGACTTCAATCAGCGCAGCGACCCGGCCGTGAATCACGATCCGGCCGCGTGTCGGCGCCGTGATTCCGGCCAGCAGCTTCAGCAGCGTGCTCTTGCCCGCGCCGTTCCGGCCGATCACGCCGACCGACGCTCCCCGAGGCACCTCGAGGCTGACGTGCTGCAAGGCCCAGAACGTGGTGGCCTTGCGCTTGGTGCTCAAGCGGTACTGTTTCCAGACGTCCTCGAGCGCGACGTCCGCCGGTCCTGCGCTCATACGACGTCCGCCATCGTCAGCTCGATGTACTTGAAATAGACGTAGGCCGTGGGCAGGATCGCAGCGACGACGAGTGCCGAAAGCGCCAGTGCGGGAAAGTCCGGGGGCTGGTGCAACACCACGGCGCGCCGGAATGTTTCGATCACGCCGGCCATGGGGTTGAGCGTGTAGATCGTGTAAAGAGGTGCGGGCACCGCGGCCTTCACGGCCGCGAGCGGATAAAGCACGGGGGTGGCAAACAGCCAGACCTGCACGAGCACCGGCATGGCGAGACCGACGTCACGATACTGCACCTGCAGCGCCGACAGGAGCAGTCCGAGGCCGACCAGGAGTGCCGTCAGCACCGCGATGGCCGGCAGGGCCCAGATCGCGGTGGCCGCCAGCGGAACACCGAACCACATCATCAGCGCGGCCAGCACGATCGAGGCGGCCGCCATGTCGACCAGCGCCGCGACGATATAGGTGAGCGGCAGGATCTCCCGCGGAAAGTTGACCTTCGTCAGCAGCGAGGCGTGCGACGTGAGCGCGGTGCTCGCACTGGTCAGCCCGCTCGAAAACATCGTCCAGGGGATGAGGGCCGAATAGGCGAACAACGGGAAGGGGACGGCTCCGCTCGGGGCGGTGCGGAGGAAGGTGAACATCAGCGTGAACACCAGCATC
>JBOGIX010000333.1:0-6006 GCA_050744685.1 Vicinamibacterales bacterium
ATGAAGTCGTGCGTGACCTCGAGTTAATCGTCCGGCCAATCCCGGATCTACGCCAGTCTCCGTCCCGCATCGTCTTTACCGCCGGAATAGAAGCTGACAATCGGGTCGACGGGCACGGTGCGCCTCAGTGCACGAGAAAGAGCTTGTCCTGGCGGCGCAGCGCCCAGCGGATCTTGCCATCTGCATCGATGATGGCGTCCTCTTCCTGGGCCATTCTCACGGCCTGACCGTTCCACTCCGGAACGGGAGTCGTGGCCTGCAGCTCTATCGAGTACCACATGCTCGGGATCACGCGTGCGTCGCCGCGGCCGGGAACGCCGTCCTGGTAGTCCCATAAGCCGATGAGAGGACCGGCGCCGTGGCCGTGCAGTCCGATCGGGTGCGAGTACACGGTGCCGTCGATGCCCCTGGCGCGCATGCGCGCGAGCGACGCGGCGAGGATTTCGTTCCCCGTCCGTCCGGGGCGAATCTCCTGCATGACGATGTCCTGGAGGGCGTTGCTGTTGGAGAGGGCGCGCGTGAGACCTGCCGGGGCGTCGGTTTCGCCGGGGCGCAGCACATAGGCGTTGTGCTGCGTGTCGGTGTTGAGCCGCGCTGCGGTGATGCCGACGTCGCAGTGCAGGAGGTCGCCGGCTTGAATCACGGGATCCGGACCGAGATCGCCGCCGTTCGGCGAGGCGCTGCGACGCTGGACCGAAACGCTCGGCTGGAACCAGGTGTCGAGCCCGAGGTCGTTGATCTGCTGTCGCCACCACCAGACGAGATCGCTCGTGCGCGTTTTCCCCGGCGTGATGACCTTCGACGAGAACATCGTTTCGGTCAGCGACCAGACGAGCTCCTGCATGCGGCGGAAGAACGCCTCTTCTTCGGGAAGCCTCACGGCGATGAGCTCGAGCGGCAGGCCTTCGGCATCGCGGAACTTCGCCGTCCAGCGATCCCCGAGCGCCGCCGACATGCCTTTCAGCTCGCCGCTCGTGAGCCCGTCGGAGAATGCGAAGACGGTCGAGCGATCGATGCCGATCACCCGAGGGTTGCGCTCCTCGATCACGGCTTTCAGCAGCTGCCACTGCTCGTCGCCCCAGAGCTCGGCCTGCCGGCCACGACCGATGTTGCCCGCCGCTGCCTTGGACGATCGGTGCGTCTCGAACACGCCGCCTTGTGAGCTGCCGCCGAGTGCGATCCGTTGCACGCAGGACGCCGACGGCGCCGCGCCCGCGGCCGCGCACGTGTCGAAGAACACGTAAATCGTGCGCCGCCGCGCCGCAAAGGTTTCCGGCGCGGCGATCGCCGTGAAGATCGGGTCCTCGGCATACTCGCGCATCGGCACCACCCACATGTCGATGCCGTGTTTCCTCATCAGCGCGGGCAGGAACGTGTCGAGCCGCTGGCGCAGCCACTCCTGCTGCAAGGCCGCCTGTTCCCGGAGCGTGCCGAGGGGACGGCGGGAATCATTCGCCACGCCGTCACGGTCGAGGTTGACAGTCCGCGTCTGGGGCAGTGCGGCGCCGCCGGTGGCGAGGATGAATGTCATCGCCACGAATGCCGCCGCGAGGTGGCCCCCTGGCCGCATCGGGCCGCCCCCGAGGACGGAGAGGACCGCACGCTTCATGGCTGCATCTCTATCACAATCCTTCGCGCCAGCGTGCAGCGCCGGCCGATATCTCTTGATCCCGGGATACGCGCGAATTCACCCGCTCTGAAGCCGAAAGCCACGTCTTCATTCAGACGGCCTGGCTCGAGGGTTCGGGCCTCAGCGATCGCAGAAGCCAGCCTCCGTGTTATGACGGAGGCTGGCGCGGGTGACAAATCCGCGACCTGGTGCGTTCTGCCTGCTGATCATTGCGGGCCAGCTCGCATCACGTAAGCGGCCCGACAGCCGATACAAGGAAGCGTGCGCCGAAAACCTCTGATCATCGCCGTCCTCGTTATCGTCGCCGTTCTTGGAATCGGCGCCTATCTGTTCGTGCGGACGATGCTGGGCTCGGACTTCGTCCGGTCGACTCTCGAGCAGCAGTTGTCCAGCCGCCTGGGGCAGCCGGTCCGGATTGGATCCGCGTCGGCTGCGATTTTTCCGCGCGTCGCCGTCGACCTCCACGACGTGTCGATCGGCGGCGAGAACGGCATCCTCGCGAACGAGCTCCACGTCGTGACCGGGCTGCGCGGACTGCTCTCCCGCACGGTCACGGACGCGGAGGTCGTCGTGCGCGATGGACGCGTGCCGCTGCCCTTGCCGTTCTCGCTGGCGGCCGCCGATTCGGGGCCGGCGTCACGGCGCGAGGGAACGGCGCCGCCGGCGGCATCGGAGGCTTCATCAGGCGGCCTGACGATCGCATCGGTGCGGCTGATTGCGCTCCGAAACGTGGCGCTGGTCGCCGGAACCGGCCAGATCGTCGTCGACGCCGATTCGGCCATCGACGGCGATCGCCTTCGGATCTCGCGCCTCTCGGCTCGAGCGCAGGCAACACGTGTCGAGGCTGAGGGGGAGCTGACGAGCATGTCGGCGTTCCAGGGACGGCTCGCCGCACGAGCCGATCCGCTGGATCTCGACGAGCTCGTCGCGTTCGCGTCTGCCGCGACGTCCCGGCCGGCGGAGCCGACAACCACCGCTGCCGCCGACGCTCCAGGCGCCTCGATGCGCCTCGTCATCGAGCTGACGGCGCCAGCCGGCTCGTTCACGACCTACACCTTCAACGATCTGTCGACGACGCTGGAGGTGGCGGGGGGACGCGTGATGCTGGCGCCGCTGTCGGTGAAGACGTTTGGCGGCAGCTTTCAGGGAAGCCTCGAGGCAAACACGGGCGGGAGCGTGCCGCGACTGACGTTGAAAGGCCGCCTCGACGGTCTGGATGTGCCTGCCCTGCTGAAAGCCAGCGGCTCGCCCGGCGGAATCACCGGGCAGCTTGCGGGCACCGTCGCGCTGCGCGCGGCCGGTGCGGGCACGGCCGCCATCGTCGAGACGGCGCAGGGTTCGATCGACATTTCCGTGACCAGCGGCAACATTCCCGGGCTCGACATGGTACGCACGCTCGTGCTCGCATTCGGCAAGCCGTCCGGCGCTCCGCCGGAAGGGTCCGGTACCGCGTTCTCGCGCATCGGTGGCCGATTCGAGCTGGCGGATGGAGTCCTGAGCTCCGACAACATCGCGCTCGCCTCGCGCGATTTCGACATGGCCGCGAACGGCTCCCTGCGCCTCGCGACCGGCGCCGTGAATGCCCGCGCCGATATCGTCCTGTCGAAAGAGCTGACGAACCAGGCGGGTACGGATCTCCGACGCTACGCCCAGGAGGACGGCCGCGTCGTCGTGCCCGCCACGATCGGGGGCACGCTGCAGAGTCCGCGAGTCACGCCGGACATCGCAGCCGCCACGCGGCGAGCCGTCGGCAACGAGCTCAAGCGGCGGGTCAAGACGCTTATCGATGATCTGTTCAAGAAGCGGTGACTTTTTCTGTCAACTCCCAATCTCCCCGCCTTCGCGCGCCACGAGCGCCGCGCGCTCCGGCGAGGCCTCGCCATAGCGTGTCGGTGATTGCTTCCGACACGCGGCGGCGGGCAACTCCCAACTCCCAAGGCGTGTTGGTCGAGAGAGCGGGACGCGTGTCAAGTCAAGCAGCTGTGAGCCGCGACTTCCATCGAGATGGTTCGAATCTCGCGCCCTGGAAGTTGGAAGTTGGGAGTTGACGCAGTTCAGCGTTGCGCGAGCATTCGAGCGAGCACCTCATACTGATCGGTGGCGATGAACTCGACACCCGCCTCGATCGCCGCGGACAGCCTGGATTCAGCGGCGGCGGTCGAGCCGAAATTGTAGCTTTCCGTCCAGCCGATTCCCTTGCCCGGCGCGTGTCCGTTCAGCGTGTAGAACCGCACCCACAGGCCCATGTCGTGCGCGCGCGACACGATCGCCCGCAGCCGCGCATCGTCTGCGCGCGTCCAGGCGCCGGCCTTCGCTTGACCGCCCTCTTCGACTGCGGCCCAGGAGAAGTTCGTCCAGCGCCGATAGTTGGTGGCGCGGGCCGGAATCAGGGCTGCCGGCGAGGCCGCGAACGCCGCCGCGGCGCGTTGCTCGGACGTCTTGGCATCAGGAAACGCTGCCGCGGGCACAGTACCGAAGAGTCGCAGCGGCTCGCCTACCGGGACCTGCGCGTGGAACGTCTCAGACTGTCCTTCGCCGTTCTCCGTCAGGACGAGCAGCGGGCCGACGTTGAACGGCATCACGCGGCTGTCGTCGGCAACACGCTCGGCGGTCGTCAGCCACGCGCGATGACGGCCGAGCAGGTCCCACACCGCGCGATGGTGCGCCGGCTCGTTGGTCTTGAAGTCGAGATGCAGCACCATCACCGGCCAGGTCTCGCGGCGGTTTTCCGCGAGCGCCTTCTCCATCAGCGGCCGCACCTTGTCGAAGAAATGCGCTTCGAGCGTGAGCTCCGTGCCGGTCGTTTTCGGTTCGTGTGAGACGACCGATCGGCCGGTACCGGTCCGGGGGTCGACAGCCCACGCAATGTCCTGTTCGATGGCGAGCCACCTCGCACGCGTGGCGAGCGCGCGGTCGATACGATCGGTCCACTGCCCCTTCTCGGGATAACAATTGTGCGCGTGCAGCCACACACGGCCGCCCGGGTCGAGATTGCCACGCGCGAAGGCGGATGACGACAGCGCCTGAGCAGCAATCACGCCGCAGAGAACTACAGGGAGAAAACGGGTTCGCATGGAGGCGGTTATCTTAACCCCATCAGGTCACGCTGACACCACGGAGCGGCTGGCGTTCGGGCGATCGGCGCGCGCCGGAGTATCCTGAAGGGATGAAACAGACGTCTCTTTGCAACGGTCACGGCTGATCCGCGTGCCTTTTACCCAGCTCAAACTTCACCCCGCGCTCAACAAGGCCATCAAGGAGCTCGGCTTCGCGCGCCCTACGCCGATTCAGTCGGAGGCGATCCCGCCGGCGCTCGACGGCCACGACGTCATGGCGTGCGCGCAGACGGGTAGCGGCAAGACCGCCGCTTTTCTGCTGCCGATGATCCATCGTCTGATTGATCGGCCCCGGCGCACCACCAAGGCGCTGGTGCTGGCGCCGACACGCGAGCTCGCGGCGCAGATCCTCGACGACTTCAACGCCCTGTCGGTGCACACACCGGTGACCGGCGCGGCCGTCTTCGGCGGCGTCGGCATGGGACCGCAGGAGCACGCGTTCCGCAGCGGCGTGGACATCATCATTGCGACGCCGGGGCGGCTGATGGATCACATGCGCTCCGGCTACGCCAGCCTCAAGCACATCGAGCATCTCGTGCTCGACGAAGCCGACCGCATGCTGGACATGGGCTTCCTGCCGGAGATCCGCCGCATCCTCGCGCAGCTGCCGGCCAGGCGCCAGACGCTGTTCTTCAGCGCGACCATGCCGCCGCCGATTGCGGCGCTCGCCGGCGACATGCTGCGGAACCCGGTCGCGATCCAGATCCAGCGGCAGTCGGCCCCGGCCGCCGGCATTACCCAGGCGATCTATCCCGTCGCGCAGGATCTAAAATCGGCGCTCATCGTCCATCTGCTCCGCCGAAAGACGATGGACCAGGCGCTGATCTTCACGCGGACGAAGCATCGCGCGAACCGGCTGGCGGATCACCTCGTGCAGGCGGGCATCCGCGCCGAGCGGATCCACGGCAACCGATCGCAGGCGCAGCGCACCGCCGCGCTCGCCGGGTTCAAGGCCGGGACCTTCCCGGTGCTCGTCGCGACCGACATCGCGGCGCGCGGCATCGACGTCGAACAGCTCGGGCACGTCGTCAACTTCGACGTGCCGCAGGCGCCCGAAGACTACATCCACAGGGTGGGACGGACCGGCCGCGCGGAAGCGACCGGCGAAGCGTTCACGTTCGTCTCGCCGGAAGAAGAGAGCGATTTGCGCGACATCGAGCGCGCCATCGGCAAGCGCCTGCCACGCGTGACCGTGCCGGACTTCGACTATGCGGCGCGCCCGCGCATGAAGCTCGAGATTCCCCTCGCGCAGCGTATTGC
>JBOGIX010000334.1:0-6532 GCA_050744685.1 Vicinamibacterales bacterium
ATGTAGAGGTCCTCAGAAAGATGTTTCGGGGTCGGCGGACGACATGTCCGTCCGAGTCTTGACCATCGCCGGAAGACTAGCGCCCGACGTCACGACACCGCCGGCGCTCGGCGGCTGTCATCTCGAATGCTCCGTCTTCGCGATCTCGAGCAGCCAGATGCGTAGCGCACCAGCGCCGATCGCGAGCAAGGAGAGCTGGCTCCAAAACCGTCCGACCAAGCTGGAGTCCGCGATCTGGCTGCAGAGCCACGTGCCGAAAGCGACACCGAGGGTGAACCGGATGACCTGCCGCTGACTCTCATCGAGGTTGACCATCACTCGACTCCTTCGTGCCCTTGCCCAGACGGAGAAGCTCGTGCCAGATTCTACCGCAGCCTCGATCCTGCGCTGGACGGTGCCGTCAGGTTCCGGCATTCACATGGGCCGAGCGGTCGTCGGTGAATGGTCAACTCCGGACCAGACGAATCACCCCTTCCGCCAAGCAAAGGCAAGATGAAACACCGCTCCCAGGAATGCGGGCCCGCTCAGGGCCGAACGGTGACCTTCCTGATGACAGGCGCGGTCAGCGGTCGGCTCATGCCACCGTCGGAGCCCGTGGTCGTCGGGACATTTGCCAACGCGTCGACGACATCCATTCCGGCCGCGACCTTCGCAAAGATGACATAGCTCGGCGGCAGCGGATAGTCGCGATGCAGGATGAAGAACTGACTGCCGTTAGTATTCGGACCCGCGTTGGCCATCGCAACCAGGCCACGCCGGTAGCCATCGCGGTAAAGCGGTGATGCCTGATCGATCTCGTCCTCGAAGGTCCCGCCCCACGCGCTCTCGCCGCCCGTGCCGTCGCCCGACGGGTCGCCGCCCTGGATCATGAAGTCCTTGACGATGCGGTGAAACGTCAGCCCATCGTAGTAGCCGTGCTCGGCGAGGAGGCGGAAGTTCTCGACGGCCTTTGGCGCCTCTTTCCCGAAGAACTCGATCTGGATCGGCCCCTTGTCGGTCTCGATGGTCGCGTGCATGCCGCCGCTGCTCTTCGCGCCGGCGGGCACCTTTGGATTGCCGGGCGGCGGCGAACCACATGCCACGATCGAGAAAAGGACCAGCGACAGCAGGACCCGCCCACGCAACGGCAAGCGGAACGAATACGACGAACGACGCGCAATCACGTGTGCAGCCACCCTTTCATCCCGGCGTCAGGAACGCCACCAGCCATGCGATCATCTGAACCAACCCTATTCCAAGGGCCGCGAGAAGAAGCACGCCGACAATTGTGCCGGCGACCGCGCCTGCCCCTCCTGCCGTGCTCGCGTTCAACAGCCGGCCGTTGCGTCCGACGCCGGGCAGCATCCCTGGGCTGACGCGGCGCCGGCGAAGATCCTCCTGGACAGCAGCGGGAAGTTCACCGAAACGCGTCCGTCGCACCGCTGCGGGCAGGAGTGCGACGAAGTCCCGCTCGAAGCGGCTGCCCTTGCGCTTCAGGAACAGCGCTATCGCCTCGCCGTACTCTTTCTTGCGCACTCCAGACAGGAACAAGTACTTGCCGGCTTCCAGCCGGTCTCCGAGCGCATCGAGCAGTTGACCGTATCGCTCGTGCAGGGCGGGATCCGCGGATGTGCTGAGCACCCCCCGGAGCACCTCCTTCGCTCTCCACGCACGGCCTGCGGCGAGCTCAGCATCGACTCGTTCGAGGTAGCGCGCCCGGAGCTCCTCAGGCGACATCAGGCTCGAGGGCGAGGCGGCCGTCCGCCCGGACCGCGAAGTGGCGCGTCTGACGATCGGCGATCTCGAGGCGGCGCGCCTCCGGCCCGCGGCAATCCGGGCGGCACTCCTCATCGCCGGACCGCGCGCACCGACGTAGAGGGTTCATCCCTGGCGCGTCGCAATCCACCACGTCGTGCCTCCTGAATCCTTGATGCCGCCGCGCTTGTCCTCATCTTCCTTCCGCACCGGCTCCTGCACGGACGTCGCACCCGCGTCGAGCGCACGGCGGTAGGCGGCGTCCACGTCCTGCACGTAGACGTGCACGTGCGACGCGGCCGAAGGCCATGTCGGCGTGGCGTCGGCCAGCATGATGACGGTGTCGTCGAGCCGGACCTCGGCATGGAGCACCGCTCCGTCGGAGGTCGGAAAACGACGCAACTCCACGGCGCCGAACACACGGGAGAGGAACTCGATCGTCCGGGCCGCGCCGTCCACCATCAGATACGGCGACACGGAATTGTAGCCCTGCGGTTTGTGGGACATCCCCATATGCTAGTGGCCTGCCGTGGTCATTTGTAAAGTGGCTTTCGGGCCCCCGGTCCTGGTCAATTGTGAAGTGGATTCAGAGGCACGCCAGCCCCGGATCGATCACGCTCGCGTGCCGAGGGCCATGGCGACGTTCGGGACGAGCGGACTTACCCGGAAGATCGGAGGGCGTTGCAAGGCGAGTCGCAAGCGCTGACGGGGGCGAGCTATTCTTCAGGGGCGGCGCCACATGCCCGCGGCCACGAGCAGCCACGCCGCCGCCAGAAAGCCGAAGTTCACGAAGGCCGGGACCATGGCCTCGGCCATCCCGACATACGCGCCTCCGGGTAACGGTGTCGGGGAGGCGGCGATTCCCAGGAGGACGGCCATCCACCCCGCCGCGACGCCGCCGAGCGCGGCAAACGTCGCGGACAACGACAGCGGCCGCAAGAGCGCCAGCGTCGACTCAGTGGGACGCCACGCGTACGCGAGCCCCGCCACGAACGGCAGCACCCCCATGAACACTGTGAACTTGGCGAAAAGACCGGATTCGTCGAACATCCGCGCGAGATCCATTCAAGCCTCCTGTTGAATCCATGAGGTACAACTCCGGAAACCCGTTTGCGTGACACTGTCACGGCCGAGCGTTCGGCGCGTTATGACGAAGATGGACGGGGAGGACGAGAGGGCGCTCGTCGAACGGCTGCGGGCGGGCGATGCGGCCGCCTTCGACGTTCTGTACGAACGCTACCGGGCACGCATCTTCGCGTTCCTGCTCCGTCTCAGCCGAAACCGGACGCTCGCCGAGGATCTGCTCGACGAGGTATGGGTGCGGCTCGTGACACACGCCCCGCGGCTGCGGGACGATACGAACCTCCCGTCGTGGCTGTTCAGCGTAGCGCGGAACCTGTACTGGAGCGCACGGCGAACCGCCGTGGCGCACACAGCCGCGGAAAGCTGGCTGTGGCCCGAGCCGCAGGGATGGCCCTCCCCCTTCGAGCTCGCGGCGGCAGGTGAGCTGGAGCGCAGCATCGAGCGCGCACTCGCGGCGCTGCCGCCGAAGCACCGTGAAGTGCTGCTGCTCGTGGGCATCGAAGGGCTCGCGCCGGCGGAAGCCGCGAACATATGCGGCATCAGCGCGGAGGCGCTCCGGCAGCGCCTGTCACGCGCCCGTGCCGCTCTCTCGGAAAGGCTCGTCAGATCATGATCTTCGAGGATCCGGCCGACAACGACATGGTCGCGCTCCTGCGCGGGCTGCGGACTCACGACGTGAGCCCGCGCCGCGCGGCCCGACTGCGCGGGCACTGTCGCCTCCGGTTGGCGCGCCATGCACGCCCTCGCGAAGCCGCGCCGCCCGGCTGGATTCCCGTGACGCTAGTCGGAGCCAGCGTGCTCTACGCGGGCGCCGTCCTGGTTCGTGCGATCGCGTTCTACGCCCGATGAAGCACGCGTGCGCGCCCGGTCCTTCAGCCCGACGTGTGCACCAGAAGGGCGAGCCGCAGCGCTTCCGCTTCTGCTTCACGCCCGAGAACGAAACCACGAGACGCCACCCAGCCCGTAGCATAGTGTGGCCGCCAGCGGCCTGGACCTCCGCACCCGTCGTGAAAGTGACTCACGAACAGGCCGCGCGCGCCCAGGCGCGACGCGAGACGATCGAGGGCCACTTCCCGCTCGACTTCCGGAAAGAGCTGCACCGTTCGCCGCTCGATGACCGCGTCGAACGGGCCTGGACAGATGGCGGGATCGATCAGGTCGCCGGTGACCGACGCGAGCGACCCGCCGCCCTGCGGCAACCGGTGCGGCGTTCGATGGATCGGGGGGCATACGTCCGCAGGGATTGCGCAGCCGGGCTCTCCAAACACGATCCGCTCGGGCGTGACGCGCATTCCCGAGATGCGGGACGCCGATTGCTCGAGACTGCTCAGGGCCGCCACGAGGACAGTCGACGGGACCTTCGAGATGTCCAGCGCGGTCACGTGGAAGCCGTGCATCGCGAGCGACAGTGCCTCTGTGGACAACCCATTGCCCGCGCACAGGATCGTCCGGGCATCACGGCTGGCAAGCAGATCGATCAGCGTGTTGTCGGACGACGTCATGTCGGAGAACCCCTGCTCAGCCGGCCCGAACTTCACATGGTTGGTCCAATACGCATCCCACGCCGGGGCATCATGAACGTCTTTCGGTGGCTGTAAACGGCCGTCTTCGAACGCGTCCAGCCACGCCGCGGCCCATTCTCTCGAGCCGAGAACGGCCGGTTCTCCCGAAGGGACCGCCACGCCCTCTGTGGGCGGCGGATGCAGCACTCGTCGAAACACGTCCTTGAATCCCACGGGCAAATCCTTTCTCGGTGAGTGGACGAACTCTCGGGCCGGCGCTCAGTTGCCGGTGCGCACGACCGATCCTCCTGCTGGCGCCCAAGGAACGGAAGCGGCCGGCTCGGCCAGCAGCGGCACCTGCAGCTCGGTGACGCGGTGCACGAGCACGATCGCGACGATGGCGCTCGGCACGTCCAGCACGTCGGCCATCAGGTACAAAGTGATGGCGGAACGAGTGTCGGAGGCGGTCGCCGCGCCCGAGGTACCCAGGTTGATGACATTGTCGACGATCACGCTGCCGAGGAAGAGGCCCCACCAGAGATTCACGCAGTCCTTTGGGGGCATTCGGCCCTGAGCCCGCTCGTCACCCAGGAGCCACATCCGCTCCGCCGAGTCCCAGATCTCACGGACGATCATCTGCGGACGGAACAGACACAGGATCGGCACAAAGAACGCCCAGATGGCCCACGCATCGTGTTGATCGGTTTCCCGGCCGGTGATGGCGGGGACATTGACGTACGCCTGTCGAAGCCATTTCAGGAAAGTCACGCCGGCAGATGCCAGCGCGGCGATCTGCAGGAGGGCGGCAAGCAGGATGAACACCTCGGGCAGCACGAGCTCGCTTTCCGCCACGATGGTGCTCGGCGCAACCGAGCGCAGGTGCTCCACATAGAAGAACTCGGCGCAGATCGCGAGCAGGTCCGCGAGCATGACGGCCACCAGGCTGCCGGCCGCCAGGCGCGAAAGGCGAACCAGGCGTCGGGCGCTCGGCGGAGGGGCGGCCATGGCCGCAGAATCATGCGTGATGTCGCGATGAACCGCAAGCCGTCTGAAGGCGGAAGCACGTCACTGGACGCGTGGCCGAATACTGAGAGGCGACGTCCGCTGGGCCGATCTGCACCGCGCCCGCGGTCACGAGCAGGCAAGCCAACGGCCGGTGCTGATTCTCAGCCACGACGTGTTCAACGACCGCTCGGGCACGCTCGACGGGCTGAACGAGTTCGACCAATATTTGCTTCCCGCATTCCACCCTCTGGCAGGATGGGCGCGACTCTGAGATCACGCGGCCAGCCGTTCGCTGCGGCCCGCTACCGCGGCCGTGGACAAACGCGCCTTCCGCACCGTCGTCCGCGACCCGCGGCGGGTCCCCAACCCACCGCGGCGGTCACGCTGCAGGCGCGTTTTACCTGATCGCGTCACGCCCGCTCACGCGGGCCTCCGCGAACACCTGGCCGCGTATTCGCGAGCAGGGCGACATCGTTCGCAGGTGGCATTCCACCCTCTGGCAGGATGGGCGCGACCCTGAGATCACGCGGCCAGCCGTTCGCTGCGGCCCGCTCCGGTCAATCGAACGAAGGGCTGTCAGCGAGGGGGCCAGCCGGCCGAGTCAACCTACTGCGCCCGTTCGCCGAACCAAAAACACAGGCCGTCGGGTGCGACGAGGAAGAACACCTTCCAGTCGGTCCCGTCGCGCCGCTCCGTCTTCAGTGCCGAGAGCTCCTTGTCCAGGCCGTTGGCCCTGAACTCGTCGCGCAGCGCCTCGACCGCGCTGACGTGGAAGGCGCAGCCGTCCTGCGTCGGATCGCCGCCGTTCTCCGCAAGCCCAATCTCGACGTCGTCCCGACCGAGCACGGCGCTGCGGTGCGGCGTCTCGCTCCGCGATCGAACGCGAAAGCCCAGCGCGTTTTCGTAGAACGGCAGCGCAACGTCGAGGTCGGGGACGGGCAAGGCATTGCTGTTGCCCTGGTAGCCGAATGCTCTCCGCAGCGTGCCTGTCATGATGATGCTCCACTCGCGCCGGACGCGCAGGGCACGCCGCTCAGGATCCGCTGCGGCGCAGATGCGTGCCGAACCACTTGACGATCTCCGACTGGTAGTCCGGGGGACTCTTCGCCCCCGGAAAATCAGGACCGTGATCGGCGCCCGCGATGCGCAGCAGTTTCACCGGGACGCCAGCCGCTTTGAGACGCGCCTCCATCAGCTCGGACTGCTGG
>JBOGIX010000335.1:0-2434 GCA_050744685.1 Vicinamibacterales bacterium
GCAGCAGTACGCCGAACTGCGCCACACCTACGAGGTCGTGGGCGTCGTGCGCGATTCCAGGCAGAACCGGCTGCGCGGCGAGATCGAGCATCGCTTCTACACGCCCGCCACTCAGCCTGCCGCCAGCATCAGCGGGGTGACGTTCATCGTCCGGCCGCATGGAGATGTGGCTGGCGTGCTGGCCGACGTGCGCCGGGTCGTGCGCGAGGCGGAGCCGGACATGCCGATCATGCGGGCGACCACCGTCACCGAGGCGCTGAACGGCCGGATCGTCCAGGACCGGCTGCTCGCGCGGCTCTCGATCGCGTTTGCTGCGGTTGCCGTGGTGCTCAGCGCCATCGGTCTCTACGGGGTGCTCTCCTATGGCGTGACGCGGCGCATCAACGAGATCGGCATCCGCAAGGCCCTCGGCGCCCAGCCGGCGGCGCTGGTGGGGATGATCCTGCGCGAGAGCGGCTGGCTCCTCCTCGTCGGGCTCGTCGCCGGCACTGCAACGGCTGTCGCCGCCATCCGGCTGATCACGAGCCGTCTGTACGGGCTGTCGCCGACCGACCCGGTGACGTTCGCGTGCGCGATCGCCGGGCTCGCCGTGGTCGGGACGCTGGCCGCGTGGCTACCGGCGTATCGTGCCTCGCGCGTCGATCCGCTGGTCGCGCTGCGCCACGAGTGACCGCGGCGAGCCGCGCGGGCCCTGCCTGCAGCCGCGCTTCCGGCCGTGTTCCGCGTATCATGTAGCGGAATCCATGAGCCCACTTGCGCCTGTTGTTCTCGTCTGTGCGACGATCACCGCGTTGCCCATCCTGTGGTCTGCAGCGCTTCGTCCACCGCAGGAGGGCCCTGGGAAGACGCCGCTCTCCGACGCGGCGGCTCTCCCCGGCATCGAGATGTTTCTCGCCGATTTGCCTCGTGAGGTTCGGGGCAAGCGCATCGGCCTCATCACGAACCACACCGGGATTGACCGTTCGCGGACGTCGGACATCGATCTGATCGCGCGGCATCCGGATCTGCAGCTGGTCGCCCTGCTCGCGCCCGAGCACGGCATTCGCGGCAACGTCGCTGCCGGTGTGAAGGTGGACGACGAGACCGACCAGAAGACCGGTGTGCCGATCTTCTCGCTCTACATGGCGGAAGATCGCGGTCCGACGCCCGAGATGCTGAAAGACGTCGACGTGCTCGTGTACGACCTGCAGGAAGTCGGCGGCCGCACGTGGACTTACGTGTCGACCATGGCGCTGGCCATGCAGGCGTCGGCCCGAAGGAACATCCCGTTCGTGGTGCTCGATCGGCCGAATCCGATCGGCGGGGAGATCGTCGAGGGGGCGCTGCTCGATCCGAGGTTCAAGTCGTTCGTGGGGATGTACCCGATCCCGGCGCGCCATGGCATGACGGTCGGCGAACTGGCTACATTGTTCAACCGGAAGCACGAGATCGGCGCCAACCTGATCGTGGTCCGCACGGCGAACTGGCAGCGCGCACGATGGGTCGACGAGACCGGGCTGCCCTGGGTGAATCCCTCGCCGAACCTTCGATCGCTCGCTGCCGTGACCAGTTATCCGGGATCCGTGTACTTCGAGGGCACCAATCTGACCGAAGGGCGCGGCACCGATCGCCCGTTCGAGCAGATCGGGGCTTCGTGGCTGAATGCGGCGGACGTGGCGCGCGTGATGAACGACCGGCGTTTGCCCGGCATCCGCTTCGAGGCCATCACGATGTCCGTCGCTTCAACGGCGGCGAAGTTCCCGGGCCAGACGATTCCGGCGATCCGCTTCGCCATCACCGACCGCCTCGCTTACCGGCCGGTGCGCACGATGCTGCTCCTGATCGACGAGATCAGGCGGCAGCATCCGCGCGAGTTCGCGTGGGGGCCGAGCATCGATCGGCTGACCGGGTCGGACGAGGTCAGGCTGGCGATCGACGCGGGACGGCTTTCTGCGCTTCTGAAAGAATGGGACCGCGAAGCGGCAGACTTCCGCGAGAGTCGAAAGCCGTTCTTGCTGTACCCGTGAGTCGGGTGAACCTGGCAGGGTTCGCCGGGAGGAATGATGACGCGGACGATCGTTTACTGGTTCAGCACGTCGATTGTCGCCCTGATGCTGCTCTTTGCCTTGAGCTATCTCACGGGAAGCGAGCAGGTCGTCTCGGGGTTCACGAGGTCGGGTTATCCGCAGCACCTCAGGATCGTGCTCGGGCTGGTCAAACCGGCGGCGGCCATCGTGTTGCTCTTGCCAGGGATGGCGCTGCTCAAGGAATGGGCGTATGCGGGCGTGACGTTCGCGTGGGTGATGGCCTCCATCGCCGCGTATGCGGCCGGAGATGGGCCGGGGGTCTGGATCCTGCCGCTGGCGCTGCTGGCGCTCCTCGCTGTGTCGTACGCGACGCGGCCGGCCGGTAGGCGATTGACGGGCACAATGCGCTGAGCGGCGGCCGACGCTCT
>JBOGIX010000336.1:0-13736 GCA_050744685.1 Vicinamibacterales bacterium
CGTGGATGTAATTGTTGGCAATTTTGGCAATTCCGCAATTTTGGCAATTCAACGACCAGGCCCCCGAGACTTCGTTCGTCTCGGTTCGCGCGCATCCCTGCTCGCACGGGCGTTGACGAACTGGCACGAATGAGGGTGGCAAAAATGCGGGCTATTCTTCGCGGAACGTGAGATTGAACCGTCCGGGGCCAGTCTCGTCCGGCGCCGTGCCCGGCAGCACACGCGTCACGCCGTGGAAACGCAGCCGCGAGGGCCCGCCAAAAACCAGCACGTCGCCGGACCGGAGGATCAGCGGCTGCGTCGGATCGCGTCTGGTCAATCCGCCGATGACGAATCGCGCCGCATCGCCGATCGACACCGACACGATCGGCGCGCCACGCTCGATCGACTCCCTGCTCTCGTCCTTGTCCTGATGCACGCCCATCCGGCTCTCCGCCGAATAGAAGTTCATGATGCAGAGATCGGGCGACATCGGCATGCCCGCGCGCGCCGCCGCGTCGGCCGCGAGCGCGGTGAACGACGAGGGAATCGGCGGAACCGGCTGGCCGTCGAAGTCCGAACGGCGATCTTCGTATCCATAGGTCAGCGCGTTCCAGTGCCGGCCGAGGCACAGCATGCCGACGCTCATCTTGCGCCCGCCGCGGACGGTGGGCGTATACATCGGCACCGCGCCCGCCGCCAGCGCCTGACACTCGCGCCAGAGGCGACGCTGCGCATCCGCACCGAGATACGACTGGAAGAGGAACAGGCCGGGTTCGAGCTGCATGAGATGAGCGCCTCCGCTGAATGCGCAGGTCGTCGCCGCTCAGCCGCGGGGACGCAGCCGCTCGAGCGCCACCGCGGCGGCAACGACGACGTTGAGCGAATCGACCGCCTCGGCGATCGGGATCCGCACCAGCGCGTCCGCGGCAGCCATCGTGCCGGCGCCAAGCCCGGGACCTTCGGCGCCCACCACGACGACGATCCGCGCAGGCGCGGAGGTCGTCGCTGCGAAGCGGTCGATGGGCACCGCGTCCGGCCGCGGCGTCAATGCCACGATCGTAAACCCGGCGCGGCGGAACGGATCGAGGCCCGCCGGCCAATCGTTCACCCGCGCGAACGGAAGCTGAAGGACGGACCCCATCGATGTGCGGACGGCCTTCCGGTAAAAGGGGTCGCCGGTCGTGCTGTTGAGCAGCAGCGCGTCCACGCCAAACGCCGCCGCCGTGCGGAAGAGGCCGCCAATGTTATCGGGGTTGCCGACACCCTCGAGCGCGAGGAGCCTCGACGCGGCCAGAAACCGCTCAGGCGGCGTGGGCGCGGGGCGCCGCACGATCGCCAGACAGCCCCGGTGGAAGTTGAACCCCGTCACGCCCGCCAGCACCTCATCGTCGCAGACGTAGACGTTGGCGTCGGAGCCGGCGAGCCGATCGCGGAGCGCCTCGTGCGCCGAGCGGTTCACGAGGATCGAAACGATGCGGTAGGCGTCGAGCCCGAGCAGCCGGTCGGCGATGAGGCGGCCTTCGGCGACGAACAGGTCCTGCGTCCGGAGCCAGTCGGCGTCGCCGACGTGGCGGTATGGATCGAGTCGCGGATCGTCGGAGGACGCGACCCACTGGAACATCAGTCGGAGCGGACGACGGAACGGCGGCTCCGGTGGCTGTCGATGACGTGCTGCCCGAGGCGCTTGCTGAAGAAGACCTTGGACTCGCCGGGGTCGACCGGGTGCGGCACGAACCGGATGATGTCGAACCGGAGCTGGGCCAGCGTGCTCCGCATCTCGTAGAAGCGGTTCTTCGTCTTGACGATGATCTCGTCGAAGCCGTTCTCCAGAGCCCACACTTCCTGCTCCTCGGTGAGCGCGCGGAAGTGCCCCTGGCCGCGCCAGTCCGTGCGCGTGCCGCCGATCCACTGGTAGAGCACACGCCGGCCGTCGAACGCGACGCAGTCTTCGAGCTGCGCGACCAGATCGGCGAGCTTGGGATCCGTTTCGGCGGCGCGGATCTCGTGGGCGACCTTGAACGAGACCGGCACGAACGTGCCGGGCTCCTCGGGCAGCGCCGCTTCGGCCATCAGAATCTGGTGGTCCCGATTCCCGAGCCGCTGCACGACTTCGGCGGCCGTCTTCTTGCGCGGGAAATCGAGGAAGAACTCCTCGATGTACTGAATCTCGAGCGCTCCCTGGTGGAGGCCGTACTGCTTGATCAGATATTCCACGGACATGGGGTGTTCATCGCGCGCTCGTCTTCCGGTTCAGGCCGTCACTTCGGGGCGAAGTCTACCAGCATACCGCACCTTTATCGGGGCTCGCCCTTCGACATTGCTCAGGGCTGGGGGCCGGGCCTTGCCCGCCGTAGCACTCGCAAGCCAGGTGCGAAGGTGGGTCGGGGGGCTCCTGTCAGCGCATTATCATCTCCGCATGCGCACTGTGCCGGCTGACATCCAGCAGATCCTCGATCAGATGGACGATACCGAACGAGCGGCCGACGCGATCGCCGCGAGCGTGTCGGTCGGGCAATTCAACTGGCAGCCGGACGGGGGGCGCAGCTGGAGCATCGCACAGTGCCTGGAACACCTGGCGACGATCAACGTCTTGTACGCGGGCGCCGTCGGCGCCGCCGTGGAGCGCGCCCGGGAACGCGGGTGGACCCGCCAGGGGCCGCTCGCACCCGGTCCCTTCGGGCGGTGGTTCGTTCGCTCGCAGGAGCCCCCGGTGAAGCGCCGCCTCAAGGCGCCAGGCAGCGTGCGTCCTGGCTCGCAACTCTCCCGGGAGGAGATTCTCCGGCGTTATCGCGAGTCGCACGTGCTGGTGAAGCAGGTCGCACGCGATGCGGCCACCATCGACGCCAATCGCGCAACCTACCCCAATCCCTTTCTGAAGGTGCTGCCCTTCAAGGTGGCGACCGGCCTTTACGTGCTTCCCGCGCACGAGCGCCGGCATCTGTGGCAGGCACAACAGGTGACCAGGCGTCCCGACTTTCCACGATCGTGAGGATGCTGCGGTGAAGGTCGGGATCTTCTTCTGGTCGCTCACCTCCGCGCTTGCCGGATTCCTGTTCGGGTTCGATACCGTCGTAATCTCCGGTGCCGAGCAGACGATTCAGGCACTCTGGTCGCTCAGCCCGGGGATGCACGGCGTGGCGATGGCATCCGCGCTGTACGGCACGGTAATCGGGTCGCTGCTTGGCGGTTGGCCGACGGATCGGCTCGGACGACGTCCCACGCTCGTCTGGATCGGCGTTCTCTATTTCGTCTCCGCGGTCTGGTCAGGCCTTGCAACCGGCGTCTACACCTTCATCATCGCGCGCTTCATCGGGGGCCTGGGCGTGGGGATCTCGACCGTCGCCGCACCGCTCTACATCGCCGAGATCGCGCCGCCCGAATGGCGTGGACGCCTGACCGGGATGTTCCAGTTCAACATCGTTTTCGGCATCCTCGTCACGTTCGTGTCAAACGCGCTGCTGGCCTACGCCGGCGAGCACGCCTGGCGCTGGATGCTGGGCGTTGAGGCCTTACCCGCGCTGATCTACACCCTGCTCTGCTTCACCATCCCGGAGAGTCCCCGCTGGCTGATCGCGCGGAAGGGCGATCGTGCAGCCGGTATAGCCGTCCTGCGGCGGATCACGCCGGAGGCCACCGCAGCCGCACTGGACGCCACCGCGAACGCCATCGCCGCATCCGCCCGGGGGGACGCGACCGCGAAGTTCTGGACGCGCCGGCTGCGTGTGCCGATGCAGCTGGCCTTCCTGGTGGCATTCTTCAACCAGCTCTCCGGCATCAATGCGGTGCTGTACTTTGCGCCCCGGATCTTCGAGATGGCCGGACTCGGCTCCCGGGCGGCGCTGCTGCAATCGATCGGCATAGGCATTACCAACCTGATTTTCACGTTCGTGGGCCTGTGGCTGATCGATCGCCTCGGCCGCCGCACGTTGCTGTTCGCCGGCTCGCTCGGTTACATCGCGTCGCTCGGCCTGACGTCGTGGGCCTTCTTCACCGGTTACACGGCTATCGTCCCCGCCTGCATTTTCGCGTTCATCGCCGCTCACGCCGTGGGGCAGGGTGCCGTCATCTGGGTGCTGATCGCGGAAATCTTCCCGAACCGCCATCGTGCAGAGGGACAGGCGCTCGGCAGCTTCACCCATTGGATCTTCGCGGCGCTACTGACGACGTTCTTTCCAAAAATGGTGACCGCGTTCACGCCAGGAGAGGTGTTCCTTTTCTTCTGTCTGATGATGGTGATCCAGCTGGTGTGGGTGATGTTCAAGGTGCCGGAGACCAAGGGGGTTCCGCTCGAAGAGATGCAGCGCCGGCTCGGGCTCGACCGACCGGCGGCGACGTAGTCACATACCGCTCATGCCCGAGGTGATTCGCCGACCGAATCAGAACAACATCCGGCCCTCGACCCGGAGCCATCGCTCGGCGGCGCGAAAGTCGGGACAGACCTCTTCGACCAGCCGCCAGTAGCGCCTCGAATGGTTCGGCTGCCGCAGGTGTATCAGCTCGTGCAGGAGAACGTATTCGCACACCGCCGGCGGCATCTGCACCAACCGGAAGTTGAGGGCGATGACGCCGCGGCGTGAACACGACCCCCACCGCGTCCGTTGATCGCGGATGGTGACGCGGGTGACGGTCAGGTCCTGACTCGCGGCACGGGCCTGCAGCCGCGGGACCAGGTCGCGCTGCGCGATCTGCCTGAGTGCGTGCTCGGCCGCAGGCCGGAGGTTCGTCGCGCCGTGCGGCACGCGGACACGCTCGCCGCCAACGATCAGGACTACGCCACGCGCATCACGCTCCACGCGGAGCGACGTCGGCTCGCCATGCAGGAGGATGGCAGTACCGGCATGCCATTCAGCCGGCGCATGCTGCGCGGCGACCCGGTGCCGCTCTTTCTCGGCCCAGGACCGATGCGTGGCGACAAACGCCTCCGCCTCGCGCTTCGAGCCGCCCCGCGGGATGGTGACACGCAGCGAACCATCCGGCTTGACGCGGATGATGTACTTGCGCGCCCGGCGCTCCCGCACGAACTGAATGACGAGCCCTTCGCCGGAGGGAACGACAGGCGCAGGCTGATCGACGGTCTGAGGCTCGGCGACGAGAAAAGGGAGATCCAGCTGCAAGCCAATTCAGGATACACCCTCGCGCGGCGCGTCAGTCGTTCCTGATGGCGACGAGAGGATCCACCGCCATCGCCCGCCGGGCGGGGATGTAGCTCGCTGTGAACGAGACCAGCACGAGGAATACCGCCACGCCGGTAAAGCTCAGAGGATCTGTGGGCGTGACGTTGTAGAGCACGCTCCGCACCGCGGGGGTGACGAGCGCAGCGCCCGCCACGCCGAGCAGGATGCCGACCGCAGCAAGCTTCAGGCCCTGGCCGACGATGAGACGCAGCACGTCGCGGCGGCCGGCGCCGAGCGCCACCCTGACGCCGATCTCCTGCGTGCGCTGCGACACCGAGTACGACAGCACGCCGTAGACGCCGATCGATGCGAGCACGAGCGCAATCGCGCCGAACAGGCCGAACATGATCCCGAACAGCCGGTACTGCCAGAAGCTTCGCTGCCTGAGATCTTCCATCGACGACACCTGGAAAATCGGCAGCGAGGCATCCGACAAGCGGATTTGCTCCCGCAGCGCGGCCGCGACCGACGTCGGATCGCCGGACGCCACGCGGGCCGTCAGGCCGGTGTTCAGCGCGGGATCGAACGGCAGCGGCACGTAGGCCGCGGGCTCGATGGGATCGCCATCGCCCTGATAGTGCCTGAAGTCGGCGACCACACCGATCACGGTGAACCACTCGGGCACGCCCTCGCGCTTCAGCCTGAAACGGCGGCCCAGCGGGTCGTCCTCGTCCCACACTCTCCTCGCCATCGTTTCGTTGATGAGAGCGACCGGGCTCCTGGTGGCTCCCTCGGTGTCGGTGAAGTCGCGGCCACGCACGAGGGCGACGCCGAGCGTCTGACGAAGATGGGGGGTCGTCGTGATCCAGGAGATCCCCTGTTCCTGGCCAGGCTCGGCCGGCTTACCCTCGACGATCACGTCTCCCCCGCCGCCGCCACCGCCGAGCGGCACGAGGTTCGAGGCGAATACCGCCCGCACTCCCGGCACCGTTTCGGCCCGCCTGACGATGTCGTCGATCCGGCGGGCCTTCGCGTCCGCGGGCTCGTAGGCCTCGCCCGGCAGATAGAAACGAAGCGTCAGCAGCGGCGCGGTGTCGAACCCCACCTGCGCCCCCTGGAGGTTGAGGAAGCTGCGCACGAACAGCGAGGAGCCGATGAGGAGGATCAGCGCGAGCGCCACCTCCGCGACGACCAGCGAATTGCGCAGCCACGCGCGGCGCTCGCCAGCCGAACCGCGGCCGCCTTCGCGGAGGCTTTCCTGCAGGCTCGTTCCAGTCGCCTGGAAGGCGGGCGCGGCGCCGAACAGGACTCCGGTGAGCATCGACAGGGCGACGCAGTACGCAAGGGCGCGACCGTCCAACGTCCAGTGAATGAAGTAGGGGATGCTGTCTGTCGGGATGGATTGATCGAGCAGCTTCAGGCCGCCCCAGGCGACGAGCACGCCGAGTGGCACGCTGCAGAGGCCGATCACGACTGCTTCCGTCAGCAGCTCGCGCACGATTCGCCAGCGGCCGGCGCCGAGCGCCGACCGAATCGAGATCTCGCGGTGGCGCACGGACGCGCGCGCCAGCAGCAGGTTCGCCACGTTCGCGCAGGCAATGAGCAGCACCAGCGTGACCGCCCCCATCATCGACAGGATGATCAGCTTCGGTTGATCGGGCAGCATCCAGTCCTTCAGTTCGCGGACGCCGATGCTCCATTCCCGGTTGACCGCCGGATACTCGGCGGCGAGCCGGCCCGAGACCGCAGCGAGCTCCTCGCGCACCTGCTCGAGCGTGACGCCCGGCTTCATCTTCGCGAACACCTGCAGGGAGCGCGCCTCGCGCGGGGTCGTTTCGACATACGGCCGCAAGGTGACCCAGAGGCGCTGCGTTTCGGGAAACGCGAAGCGCGGGGGCATGACACCGATGACCGTGTGCGGTTTCCCGTTGATGGAAATCGCGCGGCCGACGATCGAGCGATCGCCGCTGTACCGGTTCTGCCAGACTTCGTGGCCGAGGATCACGACCGGTTCCGCTCCCGGCCGATCGTCCTCCGGCGTGAAGTTGCGGCCGAGGACCGGGGGGGTGCCGAGCAGCTCGAACAGGTTCCAGTTGATGGTCGCGCCCACGTAACGTTCCGGCTCGGACGTGCCGTCGGAGATTGTCAAGCTGCGCCACGAGAACGCGGCCGCGGATGCGAGCGTCCTGGCCTGCTCGGTCGCATCCCGGTAATCCGGGTACGACATGAGGCCGCGGCTGATCCCGAGCCGCTGGTTCCTGCCATTCAAGACGACGATCCGGTCGCCATCGGCGTAGGGATACGGCTTCAACAGAACGCCGTCGACGACGCTGAAAATGGCGACGTTGATGCCGATGCCGAGGGCGAGGCAGCCAACGGCGATGGCCATGAACGCCGGCGTTTTCGACAGCGCGCGCCAGGCGAAGCGCACATCCTGCAGGAACATAGGCACTTAGACGGCTGAGCGGACGCCCGGTTCCACGATCTCGCGCCGCCGCAGGCGGCGTGCGGGGCCCGCTCGTCCGCCTGAAAGAGTGTGTATAGATGTGTGGCTTCCGGCTTCAGCCGGAAGAATTTCCCGAAGGATCTTCCGCCTCAAGGCGGAAGCCACCCGTCGCAAGATGCCCTCCGGCAGCAACAGACCGCCCCGCGAGCGCCGCAAGATGCCCTCCGGCAGCAACAGACCGCCCCGCGAGCGCCGCAAGATGGCCCCCTGGCAACAAACAGGCCGCCCGAGAGGACAAAAAACGTCAACGTGCCAACGCGTAACTCCGTCAAAGGTCCGAGGTGACAGTCATGAAGACATTGGCGTCGAGCGTACTCATCCTGGCATTGGCGGTAGCGGCCGGGCCGGCGGCACAGCAGAGCTCCCCGGACGATTGGTGCAGTCAGGAGCGAGGCAACAGCGATCGCGAGACAGTCTGTGAAGTGCGGCAGTTCACGGTGCCGGCAACCGCGGGGGTCCTGGCGGTCAGCGGGACGAATGGCGGCATCAGTGTCGAGGGGCAGAGCCGCGGAGACGTCCACGTGCTCGCGAAGGTCACGGCACAGGCGGACACCGAGGCGCGCGCACGCGAGATCGCGTCGGCCGTCCGCGTGAACGCGTCGCTCGATCGCGTGGATTCCGACGGCCCGCGCAACCTCCGCAACGAGGGCTGGTCGGTCAGCTATCGGCTGGCGGTGCCGCGGGCGCTCAATCTTTCGCTGCAGACCACCAACGGCGGCATCCGCATCGAAGATATCGAATCGAAGGTCGAGTTCCGGACGACGAACGGCGGCGTGAAGCTGGCGAGAGTGGACGGGGACGTCCGCGGCGGCACGACGAACGGCGGCGTCGACATCGAGCTCGAGGGGCCGGCGTGGCAAGGCGAGGGGCTCGACGTGCAGACGACCAACGGCGGCGTGCGCCTGGCCGTGCCGGAGCACTATTCGGCCGCGCTCGAAGCGAGCACGAACAACGGCGGCCTGAACATCGACGTGCCCGGCGCCGCCGCGGACCGCCGCAGCCGCCATGTCGCGGTGCAGCTCGGTTCCGGCGGTGCGCCGATTCGCGTGCGGACGTCGAATGGCGGGGTGAGGGTTACACGGCGCTGACGCGATGCCGGTTCAGTTCAGGGTTCATTGGTTCAGGGTTCATCGAGGACGATTCCATTGAACCCTGAACCTTGAGCCGTATCGGCCCTACCCCCTCAAAAGGGGCCTCCCATTAGGCGCCCCCGGCCATGGAATCGACGCCAGGATGGCGATGAGGGCGAGCACGAAGAACACCGCGGCGACGCGATGCTTGCGGACGGGGTCGGGCACCTGGCGCACGCGCGACTGGCCGCGATGAGCGAGTACGATGCCGATGACCATCCCGAACACATGCTCGACGGCCCAGAAGCGCATGCCCGGGTTCTGCATGGCGCCGGCGAAATCGGACAGGGCGGCGCGGGTGATGGGGCTGAGCAGGAAATAGAGGACGAGGCCCAGGAGCATCTGGGCGTCGAGGGCGATGACGAAGAACTTGCCGGCGCGTTCGTCGGCCGGCTGCCAGGGGCGGCGGCCCATCGCGCCGGAGATCGCCCGCACGATCGCGAACACGCCGAGCAGGAGCACGGCCCATCTCAACCAGGAGTGCACGAGCAGAATCGCTGGATACATGCGCTGAATTGTAGTCAACTTCCCGCAGCGGCCGTCTCATCGGGGCCGCGGAACCTGCGTCGCGGGAGGGTGTCATATAGCCATGCTCGAAGCGCGCTCGCTCACGAAGTACTACGCGGCCGTTTCCGCCATTCGCGATGTCAGCTTTACCCTCGCCCCCGGGGGCATTCTCGGCCTGCTCGGCCCTAACGGATCGGGAAAGTCCACCACCGTCTCGATCCTGACGGGGTTGCTCGAGCCGTCCGGGGGATCCGTGCTCTTCGACGGCGAGCCGATCCGCGACGATCTCCTGCACTACAAGGCCCGCATCGGCTATGTGCCCGAAGAGGCCGTGCTCTACACCTACCTGACCGGCCCGGAGTACCTGGCGCTCGTCGGCGGGCTGCGCGGCATTTCCTCGCGGCGGCTCTACCAGAAGATCGACGGCTTTCTCCACCTGTTCGGCCTGCACGACGACATTCACGCGCCCATCTCCGCCTACTCCAAGGGCATGCGCCAGAAGATCCTCATCTCCGCCGCACTGCTGCACGACCCGGCCGTCATCATCCTCGACGAACCGAATTCGGGCCTCGACGTGACAACGTCTCTCGTGCTGCGGCGGCTCGTCCAGCGGCTCGCCGCCGAGGGCCGCATGGTGATCTACTCCTCGCACGTGCTCGAGGTTGTCGAGCAGGTCGCCACCGACGTCCTGATCCTCCACGAAGGCCGCGTGGTGGCGCACGATTCCGTGTCACGCATGCAGGAGCTGATGTCGCTGTCCTCACTCGAAGAAGTGTTCAGGAACCTCGTCATCGCCACGGATCTCGACAGCGTGGCGGCCGATCTCGTATCGGTGATGAAAGTGTGAGGTGATGGGACAGACGCGGCTGCTGGCGCGCGCGTTCTTCACCCGGCTGTTCGAGAGCGACCTGATGCCCGACGGCCTGCCCCAGGTGCAGCTGGTCCTCTGGGGCGCGCTGCTCGCGGCCACTCCCACGAGCTGGAAAGCACTCCTGGTCACCGAGAAATATCAGCGCCTCCAGTTCCTTCAGCCGCTCGCGCAGGAATTCGCCTCCGACCGCCTCACGCTCATCACGCTCTCGATGATGGCCATGGGCGTCGTCGGGCTGGTCATCTGGGACGGCGTCTTCCCCGATCGCCGGGACGTCCGCATCCTCGGCCCGCTGCCGGTCGCGACGCGGCGGTTCGTCGCCGCGCGGCTGACCGCGCTCGGTCAGGTCTACATGCTCTTCGCCGTCCCTGTCTGCCTGATGCAGTCGCTGATCTTCCCGATGGTTGTTGCCGGCTTCGGCGACCCGGTGGCGCGGCTTCACGGCGTCGCGGCGCACCTGGTCACCGTCAGCGCCGCGTGCACCTTTGTCTTCGCCGCGCTCATTGCGGCCCAGTGCCTGCTCCTGCTGTCGTTCGGAAAACGCGCGGCCCAGCACGTCTCGGTCGCCTTTCAGCTGCTGTTCGCGGTGGGCCTGGTGCAGCTCCTCGTCTTCCTGCCGGATCTGGGGCGCGTGCTGCGGGAGAGCGGCGGCGCGCGCGAGGGACTGTCAGCCGTGGCGCTGATCCCTCCGACGTGGTTCTTCGGTATGTACGAGGTGCTCGCAGGCACTGCGGACCCCGGCACCGCCGTGTTCGGACACATTGCCATCGGCGCAACGGTCGGCGCCCTGCTCCTTGCCGGCGGCCTGTATGCGGCGAGCTATGATTTGCTGTCCAGACGCGCGCTCGAAGGGCCGCCGCCCCGAAGCCGACATGCACGGCGCGAACGGCTCGCGGGACTGCTGCGGCGTTTCTTTACACCGGGGCTCAACGCGCCCGTGCGCGCGGCAGTGCGCCAGTTCACGGTGCGCACGATCGCGCGCAGCCGGTATCACCGGATGATGCTGGCGGTCTACGCCGGCATTGCGCTCGCCATCGTGTTCTCGTCGGCGCTCTCCGTCGCCGTGCGCGACAACGGCGCCGGATTCTGGCGGCCCGGCATCACCATGCTCTCGATGCCGCTGATTTTCCAGTTCCTCATGTTGATCGGCATTCGCGTCATCATCGCCGTGCCGTCGGAACCCAAGGCGCGATGGCTGTTCAGGGCGTGCGAGCCATCCGATCGCTACCGCGCGATTGCCGGCGGCCGCGACACGATGATGCTGCTCGTCGTCTTGCCGACGGCGGTGTTCGCGCTCGTCCAGGGACTGGTGTTCTGGAACGTCCCCGCCGCGCTCAGTCACGCGGCGTTCTGCTGGGTGATGGGCCGCCTGCTCACCGAAGTGCTGCTGCTGCGCACCGACAAGCTGCCGTTCGCGTGCACGTACTATCCAGGCAAGTCGCGCGTGTTCACGCTGTGGCCGCTGTATGTGATGGCCTTCTTCCTCTACACGGTGCTCTTCGCGGCCATCGACCTCGCGCTCACCACACGGCCGCGCGGCCTCGCGATGTTCTGCGGCGCCAGCACGCTGATCACCGCCGGGCTCATGTATCGACGCTGGCGCACGCTCGCCGCGCTGCAAGGCCTCCGCTTCGAGGAGGAAGACCCGGACCTGATGTTCCAGGGCTTCAATCTGAGCGAGGCGATGGCGGCGGCGCCGAGATCGCCCAGCGCCACCAGCGAGCCCGCCGACGCCACGCACAGCCGCACTCGGTGACGTGCACGGGCGGCGACGGATCGCGCCGACTAGGGCCGTCCCTTGATGCCCCGCCGCGCGCGCACCGTCACGCCGGGCCTGAGCACCTTCACCTCCCCCTCGCGCAGATCCGCCGTGCGCTGCACCGGCGGATTCACCATCGCCAGCACGTAGTACGCCCCCGCCTCATTCCAGATCCGGCCGGCGGCGCCCTTCAGATCGTTCGTGCTCAGGAAGGCATGGCCGCCGGTCTCGCGCGCGAAGCCGCTCGAGCCCGCGGAGCCGCCGATGCTGCGGTTGGCGGTGAGGCCTGCAGGATCAATGACGTACAGGCTTGCCTTCGCACTCGCCATCGCGCGCATCGATGCCACCCACTCGCGGCGCAGGTCGTGCACGCCGGGCGGCGGCAGCGGCGTGTCGAATACCCAGCCGGCGCCGATGCCCACGATGGTCTTGCGATCGTCCGACAGCTCGGTCAACTGTCGCGCGATCGATTCGAGGCGCCTGAGCACGTGCAGCCCTGCATCCTCCGGACGAAATGGAAAACCACGAACGTGATAGGCATCGATCGCCGCGGCGAGGCGGGCGCGGTCGCCCGTGAGCTCGAGCGGACGCGCCTCGTTGAGCGAAACGATGGCCATGCGATCGGCGGGGGAAAGCTGCTCCACGAAATGCCGCGCCGTTTCCCGCACGCGCGGCATCAGCGTCGGTCCGAGCGTGCCATCGTCGAGCACCAGCACCACGGTGCGGCGCGGCGAGTCGGGCGTCGTGGCGAGCACGTCGACGATCGGCACCCGCAACCCGCTGATCCAGACCTCGAACTCCATGGGACGAAGGTCCGTGACGGGCGCGCCCGTGCCGTCGACGGCGACGACGTCGATTTTCAGGTTGGGCGCGGCGGCGGGCGGCGCCTGGAGGAGCGACGAAGCGATCACAGTCAGTGCAGCAATCAGCATGGTCATGACATCCAGACGGCAAGCGCGACGGCCCAGCCGGCGAAGGCATCCGCGGCGTAATGATACCGCCCCAGCACGGCCCCGGCGGAAATCAGGATGGCGGTCGTTCCCATCCCGACGACCACCGGCCACGGGGCATCGGCCACCAGAAGGACGACGGCGAGGGCTTCGGCGGCGTGGCCGCTCGGAAAGGTATTGACTTGAATGCTCGTGCGGCCGAGAAGCCGCACGTTGGCCCGTCGCACCGCCGCCGTCCACGGCTCGGCAATCCGGAGCGCACGGGGCGGCCTCGTCTGCACCCAGGGAAGGAACCCGAAGCAGATGAAATCCACGATCAGGACGGTCGTCCAGAATCGATCGGGGTTGGGATCGGGGATCAGCGTGACGTGAATGGCCAGCGCGATGGGAATCAGGGGATAGACACCGAGGTAGCCGAGCTCCAGCAACTCGGCGAGACACCTCGGCGTGCTGGCGGCGATGCGATCGATCCGAAGGCGACAGTCGATGGCGTCGAGGGCCGTTTCGGCCCATGACATCGGCGCGGCGAAGAGCAGACCGCTCGACCAGTACGCGACGAGCAGCACGACCGGCGGGAGAATCCAGTCACGAAGAATCGGGTGTGTGGCAGCCGCCTGCGCGATGCCGCACAGGACCAGGCCCACGGCCGCGCTGAGGACAGCCGCCGCGCGGCGGCGACGGGTGAGTCCGCGTACGAGCGGACAGACCGCGGCCACATAGAGAAAGAAGACGAAACCAGCCAGAATCCAGGCGCGCATCGATTCGTCGGCCGCCGGTCACGCCTCACGGGCACGACAGAGGCTTGCAACCCGTATTGCGAAAAACGCGCGGCTGGCGGCTCATTTAGATCCGAGAGGCTTCGCCCCTCGGACTCCCCTACGCCGTCGCTCGCGGGGGCCCCGTGCCCCGCTCCGGTC
>JBOGIX010000337.1:0-6811 GCA_050744685.1 Vicinamibacterales bacterium
CGTTGACCGTGTCGCTCGGGGCCTGAAAGCCGCGTCCGAGCACGTGGCGCGGCACGATCATGAAGGCGGCTCCGGCGCCGGCGGCGGTCGTGACGAACGTACGGCGGGTACTGGTCATGAGGACCTCCTCAGGCCCGGCCGGCGAACTCGCGGGTCTCCGTGTGCACCTTCACCTTCTCTCCCTCTTTGATGAAGAGCGGCACGCGGATCTCGAGCCCGGTCTCGAGCGTCGCAACCTTGGTAACGCCCCCGCTGGCGGTATCGCCGCGGACTCCCGGTTCCGTCGAGGCGACCGTCAGCTCGACGTGCGGGGGGAATTCGATGCCGATGGGGTTGCCGTTGTATTTCTGGATGTCGATGAGCACGTTGTCGACGAGCAGGTCGCGGCCATCGCCGACCATCGCCGGTGGGAGCGTGAGCGTGTCGAACGTCTCCTGGTCCATGAAGTGATAGCCGGCGCTGTCGGCGTAGAGGAACGTCGCGGCCACCGACGAGAGGTCGGGTTCCTTGAACTTTTCCCCTGCCTTGAAGGTCTTGTCGAACACCGCGCCGGTCAGCAGGTTGCGCATCTTGATGCGCACGAGGGTCTGGCCGCCGCGCGCCGTCGGCGTCGACACGTCGACGGAGATGCAGTGATACGGCGCACCTTCGAACTCGAAGAACATCTTGCGCTTGATCTCGATCGCTTCGATCAGGGCTGCCACGATCCTCGATACCTTTCTCGTCCTCGCGGGCGGCCTTTTGCCGCCAGGGGGCCACCTTGCGGCCTCCTCAGAGCGTGCCGCCTAGACCGGCCGGCGTGACGCCCATGTTGAACATGATGAAGCTGTAGATGTCGGCGAGCGTCTCGAGCTGCTTCTCGAGGTTGCTGGCGCCGTGCCCGGACCTGGTCTCGATGCGGATGAGCGCCGGTTTCGCCGCATCCGCATGCTCCTGCAGCGTCGCCGCGTACTTGAACGAGTGCGCCGGGACCACGCGGTCGTCGTGATCCGCGGTCGTGACCAGCGTGGCCGGATACTTCACGCCGCTTCTGATGTTGTGCAGCGGTGAGTAGGCGCGGAGCGCCGCGAACTCGTCGGGATCCGCGCTCGAACCGTAGTCGGCCACCCAGTTCCAGCCGATCGTGAACTTGTCGAACCGCAGCATGTCCATCACCCCGACCTGCGGTACTGCGACGCGGAACAGCTCGGGCCGCTGGTTCATCACCGCGCCGACCAGCAGGCCGCCGTTCGACCCGCCGGTGATCGCCAGGCGCGACGCGGACGTGTACTTGTTGGCAATCAGCCACTCGGCCGCGGCGATGAAGTCGTCGAAGACGTTCTGCTTGTTCAGCTTCATGCCCGCCTTGTGCCACGATTCGCCGTACTCGCCGCCGCCGCGGAGGTTGGCCGAGGCGTAGACGAATCCCTGTTCGAGGAGCGCCAGCCTGGCGGCGCTGAAGGTGGGCGAGAGCACCACGTTGAAGCCGCCGTACGCATAAAGCAGCGTGGGGTTGTTGCCGTCGAGCTTCAGCCCCTTGCGGTGGACCAGGAACATGGGCACCCGCGTGCCGTCCTTGCTGTTATAAAAGACCTGTTTTGTCTCGTAGGCGTCGGGATCGAA
Source organism: Vicinamibacterales bacterium (assembly GCA_050744685.1). Lineage (GTDB taxonomy): Bacteria > Acidobacteriota > Vicinamibacteria > Vicinamibacterales > 2-12-FULL-66-21 > JACCXG01. Next base: position 1,603 of record JBOGIX010000337.1, read on the forward strand.
GCCAGGCACCTTTGGCGCACGAAAGACGTCGCTCTTGCGGGCGGCGATGTCGTAGCGGTAGATCGTCGGCGCGACTGCGAGCGAGTTGAACGCGTAGAACACGAACGGGCTGTCGCGCTCGCCCGCGAAGCCCTCGGCGCTGCCCGGGCCGGGCAGCGCGACCTCGTGCTCGAGCCTGCCGTCCACGCTGTAAACATAGGCGCGCGTGGTCACCTCCTTCAAGTAGCGCGCGAAGACCCGGCCGCCGGCGGTCGTGACGCGTTCGAGCGCCTCGGGGCGTTCGGCGATGACCGTTTTCCAGTTGGCCTCGGCTGGCTGCTTCGGATCGATGAGCACGACGCGCGAGTTCGGCGCATTGCGGTTCGTGTACACGAGCAGCCTGTCCCCGACGTTGTCGATCACGTCGAACGTGTCGTCGGTGATGTCGGGGATCACCGGCGTGAACTTGCGCGCCCCTGCCGACAGGTCGCGGACGAACAGCGAGTTCCCGTCCTTTCCCTTGCCGCGGTCCGAAATCATCAGCACCGCAAACCGCTCGTCCTCCGTCGTCCCGACGATGTGGAAGCGCTGCGGGTTGGCGGGGTCCTGGTAGACGAGCTCGTCCTGCGACTGCGGCGTGCCGAGGCGATGGAAGTAGACCTGGTGGTTCTCATTGATCGAGGCGCGCTCGCCTCCCTGCGCCGGCGCGGGATACCGGCTGTAGAAGAAGCCGTCGCCGTGCCAGGCGACGGCGGACACCTTGACCCACGCGAGCGAATCGCTCAGCGTTTTGCGTGTCGCGAGCTCGATGACGCGGAACTCCTGCCAGTCCGAGCCGCTGTTCGAGATGCCGTAGACCGCGTGCTTCGCGTCGCGCGACGGGACGAACGTGGTGAGCCGCACCGTGCCATCCGCCGACCATTCGTTGGGATCGAGCAGTACCTCGGGCGTGCCGCCGAGCCCACGCTGGATGTAGAGGACACTCTGCTGCTGCAGGCCGGCGTTCCGGTTGAAGAAGAGATACGGGCCTTTCTGCGACGGCGCCGAATACTTTTCGTAATCGTTGAGCGCCTTGATGTGACGCGTCAGCGCGGCGCGATACGGGATGCGGTCCAGGTAGCCGAACGTCAGCGCGTTCTGCGCCTCGACCCACGCGGCGGTCTCGGCGGAATTGTCGTCTTCGAGCCAGCGATAGGGATCTGCGATCGTGGTGCCGTGGTAGGTGTCGACATGGTCGGATTTGCGCGTCGCGGGGTATTGAAGGCGCTGCGCCAGCGCAGCCGCCGAGGTCAACGACACCGCGCACAGGGACGCGAGACAGGTTCGGGCCCGGGTGTTCATGGGCTCGATTATATGAAACCGGGGTTCGCGGCTCCGGCTCGGGGGCTCCCGGGGTCGCCGCGTCAACTCCCAACGCCCAACTGCCAACTTCCAAGGAGCGTTGGACTTGAACGAGCTGGTGAAAGTCGGACCAGCCAGCCAGTTCACGCGACTTTCGCCCAGCACTCTCGACCCGTGCGCCTTGGGAGTTGGGAGTTGGATGTTGGGAGTTGACGCTGAGCCCCGGTTGAGCAAGAGCCCTTGCGTCACCCCGATAGCGAACCGCGAGCCGCGAACCGCCGGCAAGCGAAGCGTCGTCAGACCCCGAGCTTCTTCATGACTTCAGGCGGGCAGCCGTCCCACTCGGGCGCGTAGCGGTTGCCCATGTACTGCAGATCGGCGATCCCCATCTTGCTGGTGAAGAAGCCGCTGGCGGTGAGGTCGCGGAAGCTGTTGAAGAACGCCACGCCGTGGCTGAGATTCTCGGGCGCCTTGGCGGGCCAGGCGATGTCGTCGAGGACGGCGGTACGCTCGGCGGCGGTGGACGCGAGGAACGTCTTGCCGTGCCTCGTGACGCATTCACGATCGAGCCAGGCGAGGCCGCCCCGCATGGCCACCTGGCGTGCCGGCTGATCGACCATCATGAAGTCCATGAAGGCCGGCACCGCTGCGTCGGTCGCGCTGCCGGATTTCTCGTCCTTCGGGATGATGATGTCCACGAGCACGTTGACCGTCGCCCACTCGTGTGGATCGAAGAACTTCGGCTTGAACGCCGCCGGCTTCTTCGCCGCTGCCTGCGTCGCGGCATGCGCCTTCTCGTGCGCCTGCTGCGCCTCGGCCTCGGTCCAGACGAAGCCGGCCACGGGGGCCGACGCCAGCAGTCCCAGCATCGCGCGCCTGTTCGGTTTGGCCATCAGAGTGTTCCCTTCTTCCGCTCGTCGGCGATGTACTCCGCGGTCCGCATGGCGAGCGCCAGGATCGTCCACGTGCAGTTCTTGTCGGCCTGCGAGACGAACGGGCCGGCGTCGGCGACGAACACGTTCTTCACGTCGTGCGCCTGGCAGTGCGCGTTGAGCACCGACGTCGACGGGTTGTTGCCCATGCGCGTGACGCCGACCTCGTGGATGATGCGGCCTCCCGCTTCGATGCCGTAGCCTTCCTCAGCCGTCGGCATTTCGGTCATCGGTGTGCCGCCCATCTCGGCGATGATCCCGCGGAAGGTCTCCTGCATGTGCTTGGCCTGCTTGTATTCGTGATCGGTCCATTTGAAGTGGAACCGCAGCACGGGGATGCCCCACTTGTCGACCACGTTGGGATCGATCTCGCAGTACGTATCGGGATTCGGGATCTGCTCGCCGCGGCCGGCGAAGCCCACCGTGGCGCCGTAGAGGCGCCGATAATCGTTCTTGAGCTGCTTGCCGTAGCCGCCGAACGCCTGCGGATGGCCGGCCGGGTCATTGGTCGCATAGTTGTGCACGCCGCTGCCGAAGCCGGCGGAGGGCATGCGCCGCCCACCGCCAGGCTCGATGTGGTAGCCGCGCGGAAAGTCCAGCTTCTTGTTGTCCAGCCACCACGGCGTGTAGAGGTGCATGCCGCCCGTGCCGTCCTCGTTGTGCGGGATGTTGTCCATCAGCGCCGGGATGAAGCCGCGCACGCTCGTGCCGGTCGAGTCCATCAGGTACTTGCCGACGGTACCGCTCGAATTGGCGAGCCCCTGCGGGAACTTCGAAGACTTCGAGTTGAGCAGGATGCGCGCCGACTCACACGCGCTCGCCGCGAGCACCACGATCCGCGCGCGGATGTGGTTGTCGCGCGACGTGTTCTTGTCCACGTAGGTCACACCGCTCGCCAGCCCCGTCTCGTCCACGGTGACTTCGCGGGCCATGGCGTTGGCGATGATCTTCACACGGCCGGTCTTGAGCGCCGGCGGGATCAGGACCGACGGGGACGAGAAGTTCGAGTGCGTCGAGCAGCCGCGGCCGCACTGGCCGCAGAAGTGGCACGCCGGCCGGCCGTTGAGCGGCTTGGTGAGAATCGACAGACGCGACGGCACGCTCGGAATGTTCAGGCGATCGCAGGCCTGCTTGATCTTGAGCTCGTAGCAGCGCGGCTTCGGAGGCGGCATGAAGATGCCGTCGGGCTCGTTGCGGAACTGCGGCAGGTTCACGCCGAAAATGCCGATGAACCGATCGATCTTGTCGTAATACGGCTTGATATCGTCGTAGGTGATCGGCCAGTCGTCCCCGAGGCCATCGAGGCTCTTGCGCCGGAAGTCGTCCGGACCGAAGCGCAGCGAAATGCGTCCCCAGTGGTTGGTGCGCCCGCCGAGCATGCGCGAGCGGAACCAGTCGAACCGGCTGCCCGGCGCCGACGTGTAGGGCTCTCCCTCGAGTGTCCAGCCGCCGAGCGCCGCATCGAACTCGCCGAAGTGCCGTTGGGGCGTCACCGCGCCGCGGCGTGGCGTGCTGTACGGCCACGCATACATGAAGGTGTCGAGCGTGGCGTCCCACATCGGCCCGGCCTCGAGCATTACGACGTTAGCGCCCTGTTCCGCGAGCACCATCGCCGCCATCCCCCCGCCCGCGCCCGATCCGACGACGCACACGTCGTACATCGTGCGGCTGCGAACGATCTGCATGAGTCTGTCCCCCTGCCGCAAGGTACGCCGCGGGACTGCAGGTGTCAAATACTGCCGCGCGCGGTGCCGGCGGGAGGCTGGGGGCGGCGGGCGAAGGCGCAGTCGCCAGTTACCAGTTGTCAGTCGCCAGCTATTTCTTACTGGTGACCAGTTTCTGACTGGCTATCACCTGCAGACGACTGGAAACCGGATACTGGCAACTGGAAACTGATCAGTGCGGCTTGAGCACCACCTTCAAACACTCGTCGGCCTTGTCGGAGAACAAGCTGAACCCTTCGGGCGCCTGGTCGAGGCTCATGCGATGCGTGATGATGAAAGTCGGGTCGATCTCGCCGTTCTGGATGCGCTGCAGCAGCGGCCGCATGTAGCGCTGCACGTGGCACTGGCCCGACTTGATCGTCAGCGATCGATTGACGATGGTGCCCATCGGGAACTTGTCGATGAAGCCACCGTAGACGCCGACGACGGAGATGACGCCGCCGTTGCGGCAGGCGAGGATCGCTTCGCGCAGCGCGACCGGCCGATCGGTCTCCATCATCAGGTTGGTCTTGATCTTGTCGTAGGCGTACATCACGCCGGGCGAATGTCCCTCCAGGCCGACCGCGTCGATGCAGTGATCCGGGCCGCGGCCGCCGGTCATCTCCTTCAGCGCCTCGTGCACGCTGTCGACTTCCTCGTAATTGATCGTTTCCGCGCCCGCCCGCTCGCGGGCGATGCGGAGGCGATACGGGAAGCGGTCGATGGCGATGACCCGCTCGGCGCCGAGCAGGTAGGCGCTCTTGATGGCGAACTGGCCGACGGGGCCGCAGCCCCAGACGGCGATGACGTCTCCGGGCCGGATGCCGCACATGTCGGCGCCCATGTAGCCGGTGGGGAAGATGTCCGAGAGGAACAGCGCCTGTTCGTCGCTCATGTCCTCGGGCACCTTGAGCGGCCCGACGTCGGCAAACGGCACGCGCGCGTATTCCGCCTGGCCCCCGGCATAGCCGCCCATCATGTGCGAGTAGCCGAAGATGCCGCACGGGGAGTAGCCGTACAGCTTCTCGGCCATCCACGCGTTCGGGTTCGAGTTCTCGCAGAGCGAATACATCTCGCGCTCGCACTGTGCGCAGTGGCCGCATGCGATCGGGAACGGGACCACGACACGGTCGCCGATCGAGAGGTTCCTGACCGCACTGCCCTTCTCGACCACCTCGCCCATGAACTCATGGCCGATCACGTCGCCGCGTTTCATGGTCGGGATGAACCCGTTGTAGATGTGCAGGTCCGATC
>JBOGIX010000338.1:0-1709 GCA_050744685.1 Vicinamibacterales bacterium
GGATGTCGTTGAAGCTGCGCAGGCCGTGATGCGTGGCGAGGAGCGGGTCGGAGCTGACGTCGATCGCCTGCGAGATCGTCTCGTCCGAGCCATGGGAGATGTTGATGACCATGCCGAGACGATTGGCTTCGCGGATGACGGCCCGGCCGTGATCGGTGAGGCCGCGCCACCTGGCCGGCGCGCAGCAGGAGTCCGCGAAATTGTTGGCCCAGTTGTGCGCCGAGAGTTGAAATGATCTCAGGCCGAGGCGATAGAGGCTGCGGAGGACCGAAAGATCGCCGTCCAGATCGAAGCCTCCTTCGAGGTCCATGAAGGCGGCGATTTTCCCGCCTCGGCTGATCCGTTCGACATCGGAGGCACTGAACGCGAGCTCGATCCTGTCTGCATTCGTTGCGAGCTGATCGTGGGCCGCGTCGATCAGCCGCAGTACCTGCCTGGTCTCATGACGTGCCGGGTAGTACTGTTCGGTCACGAACAGGCTGAAGAACATCGCGTCGAGGCCGCCGTCCTGCGCGCGAGCCAGGTCGAACTGACCATCTTCGACGCGCTGCCCCATGTTGCCGCCGTGATAGAACTGGCGATTCACTACGTGCACGTGAGCGTCGAACACGAGCGCATCCTGATGGAGTGCCCGGGCTCGATCGGACACCTGATGGCGCGGCGACGCCGTCCAGAACGCCAGCAACGCCGCGATCGCAGAGACGTAAACCCTCATCACGCTGCGCACATCACACGAACCCGTGGTCGCGGGCAAAGACGATGGCCTGCGCCCGAGACCACACCCCGAGCTTGTCGAAGAGGTTCGACAAGTGGTTTCGTACCGTTTTCTCGCTGATTTCCAGACGCTCCGCGATCTCGTTGTTGCTGAGCCCCTGGACCAGGTGTTCCAACACCTGACGTTCCCGCGCGGACAGGGCGCCGAAAACCGACTCCGCTCCAACCGGGTCCAGCATCAGGAACGAGGCGACGGCCTCGCGAAAGCGCTGCCAGGCGCGTTCGTGCTCGAGCAGGATGTGGTTTCGTGACTCGAGCTCGACGAACTCCGCGCCCGGAATGGACGTCGCCAGCAGGCGCCCTTCCTCGAGCGGAATCACTTCGTCATCGCGGGCGTGGAGCACGAGCGTCGGCACCCGGACGTCGCCAAGATCGTCGGTCACGTCGACGACGGCGCGAGCCTCCAGCAGGCTCGCGACCGCCTCGCCGCTCGCCGTTTTGCGGCAGAGATCGTTGAACCACTGCAGCTGCTCGGGCGTACCGCCGGGGATGAATCGGGACGTGAAGACCTGGCGGAACGTCGGGTTGTCGCGTCCCCAGCCCACTCTCGCCAGGTCGATCATCGCCCGGCGAAAAGACTCGGCCTCCGGCGTGCCGCGGCGAAGCGCGCCGCGCGCATAACCACCGTACAGGATCAGACGGCTGACGCGCTCGGGGTGCCTGATCGCGTAGCGGATACACGTGGAGGCGCCCTGCGAGATGCCGAGCAGCGCCACCGGGCCAGCGGGCCTCGCGGCTTCGATGACGGCGTGCAGGTCGGCGGCCCAGAGATCAGGCGACAGCCCTGCCTTCCGCCAGTCGCTCATGCCGCACCCACGCTCGTCGTACCGCACGAACCGCGTCCGCCCGGCGAAGAACTCGAGCCAGTGCCTCCATACAGGGCTCTCCCACTCGTACTCGAGATGGGTCAACCAGTTGGCGGCCTTCACCACCGT
>JBOGIX010000339.1:0-5675 GCA_050744685.1 Vicinamibacterales bacterium
CGACGGGACCCGTCGATCCTGGGCCCGGTACTTGCGCACCGCGGCGGCGACGACGACAAAGAGGATTGTCGCCACCAGCCACAACATCAGCACGTGCTTGGTGACGGAGAAATCGATACCGAGGATGGTCGGCAGCTTGATCAGCGGATGATCGAGGCTGCTGTTCGAGACGTGCTCGATGATGACCTTGCCGGCGTCGAACGACTCGGCGTGTCCTGCGGGCGCGTGCTCTTGCTGAGCGTGTTGAAGCATAAACGGTGCGGCGCTGTCGGCTAGCGTCCGAGCGCGTGTTGATCCCCGGCAAACAGCCGGCGGAGGTAAAACGCTTCCATCAGGTGCAGCAGAATGTAGTGGCACGTGAAGCTCACTACAAACGGCACGACGTTCTCGGGCGACAGACGCATCACGGCAACGGCAACGTATGCCCCGAAGAGCACCACTTTCGCGGCAAACAGCTTGATCATCAGCGCCGACACCTGATCGGGCGCGCGCTGGTGCAGCCGCACCACCAGCATCCACGTCGAGCCGGCGACGGCCAGCGGTCCGGCCATGCCCAGGAGCACGGCGCCGCGCCCTTCCTCGCCGGGCAGCGTCAGGAACAAGGCCGCGGAGCAGGCGACGCTCGCGCCGACCATGGCGGCTACTTGCGCCGCCATACCACGCGCGCCAGCTCGTAGAACCCGACGATGATGCCCAGGAGCAACCCGGAAACCAGCAGCCACGGGCTCGTCTCGAGCCACTCGTCGGCGAAGTAGCCAGCGCCGCCGAGCAGCACGATGGCGCCGATCAGCGAGTAGCTGGCGCCGGCCACCGACGCCGATCGATCCACGTTCGCCTGCAGCCCGCCGAGTCCGGGCAGGTTCGGCGCTTCCGTGTCGCGCGGACGCGGTCCGGGCGGTGGTTCCTCAGACGGCTTCGGCATGGCGAGCCCGACTGCTCATTATACCGACTTTGTGAAAGAATTCACTTGCGGGCCGCGGAGGCCGGTCCGGCGCCGCCCTGCGGCCGCGGCAGGCGTCGTTTGTCGTCGCGGGCGGCCTGATGCGGCCGGAAATGCATTCTGGAAGCCCGTCGTACTGCACTCTCTCTCACCCCCGCACAAACGTCTGAGACTAGCGTGAAGCCCACCGCCTGTCAAACGTGGCCGCCCGGCCCGACCCAGCCTTCCGGCCGCTGACCTGCCGCCGATGCAATGCAACAAACCCAATCTTTACAGGCATTTACTGCTGCCTGTCGCCTTGACGCCCCAGGTCGCACAACCTATACTTCGATGATGATTGCCATCACCCGTCGTCTCATCCCGGTCCTCGCGATCGGCTCGATCGCCGCGGTGACGCCGGTGTCTTCCGCGCAGAACGCGCGCGACAAAGGCACGCACGAGATCTACGTGTCCGTGCTCGACAGCAAGGGGGCGCCGGTCCCCGGGCTGACCGCAGCGGACTTCATGGTGCGCGAAGACGGCAATGCGCGGGAAGTGCTGGGCGCACGGATCGCCGACGAGCCGCTGCAGGTCGCGCTCCTCATCGACGACAGCCAGGCGGCCGCCGACGCCACCTCCCACCTGCGCGAGGGGCTGGCGGCCTTTGTCGAGCGAATGCACGGGAAAGGAGAGGTCGCGCTCATCACCATCGGCGAGCGGCCCACAGTCCTGACGCCCTACACGAAGGAGACCGAGCAGCTCAAGGAACGGGTCGGCCGCATCTTTCCGCGATCCGGCGCGGGTGCGTATCTGCTCGACGCCATTCTCGACGCGAGCCGCGCGCTCGGCAAGCGCGAGGCGGCACGCGGCGTCATCCTCGCCGTCACCTTCGAGGGGATCGACTACAGCAACCGCCAGTATCAGCAGGTGCTCGACGAGCTGCGGAAGAGCGGCGCCGCGCTGCACGTCATCGCCGTCGGCACGCCGTCCTCCTCGCTGAGCGACGAGCAACGCAACCGCGGCATGGTGATCGCGGAGGGCACCTCCCGGACGGGCGGACGCCGCGACCAGGTGCTCGCGGTCAGCGGCCTTCCGGACAAATTGAAACAGGCGGCCGACGAGCTGATCAACCAGTACGTGGTCAGTTACACGCGCCCGGAGATGCTGATCCCGCCGGAAAAGGTCGAGGTCACCACGAAGCGCCCGAACCTGACGGTGCGGGCGAGGACGTTCGTTCCGCGAAATTAGTTCGCCTCGCGGCGCGGCCTGGGGCCGCCAGGGGCAGTCTTGCGGCAAGTAGGGCGATCCGCTCAGTAACCGTGCGGCTATCCGGAGGCCAGGGTCTTGACGTTGCCATTCTCGCGATCGCTCCGCTTCCGAATCGTGTCCGTGTCCGTCGCGGGCGTGCTGTTGACGGGCGCCTTTGCGGCAGCCTCGGGCCTGTGCGCGCAGGAGCAGCGGTTTCGTGGTGGCGTGGATCTCGTGCCGCTGAGCGTCACGGTGACCGACGGGGCACGCTACGTCACGGATCTCGAGAAACACGAGTTCGAAGTGTTCGAGGACGGGGTCAAGCAGCAGACGGCGTTCTTCTCGCGCACGCAGCTGCCCATCGCCCTGGCCATCCTGCTCGACACGAGCGCGAGCATGGAGAGCAAGCTCGAGACGGCGCAGGAGGCGGCGATCGGGTTTGTGCGGCACATGCGCTCCGGCGACATGATGGAGGTGATCGACTTCGACGGCAACGTGAACATCCTGCAGCCGTTCACCGACAACGTGGCGGCCCTCGAGCGCGCCATCCGCATGGCGACGGTCAACGGATCGACGTCGCTCTACAACGCCATCTACATCTCGCTCAAGGATCTCCAGAAGGCGCGCGCGCGCAGCGCCGAGGACATCCGCCGCGAGGCGATCGTCGTACTCTCGGACGGGGACGATACGTCGAGCCTCGTGGCATACGATGAAGTGCTCGATCTCGCCAAGCGGTCGGAAACGGCCATCTATGCCATCGGCCTGCGACAGAACGAGGGCACACGGCGGGAGTTCAAGGAGGCCGAGTTCGTGCTGCGGCAGTTGTCGGAACAGACGGGCGGCCGCGTGTTCTATCCGTCGGCGATCGCCGAGCTGCCGAAGATCTACGAACAGATCGCGCAGGAGCTGGCGAGCCAGTACGCCATCGGCTATACGTCGAAGAACACGCTGCGCGACGGCGCCTGGCGCCGCATCAGCGTGCGGGTGACGCGTCCCGGCCTGACCGCGCGCACGCGCCAGGGCTACTTCGCCCCCGCACGATGAACCGCAAGACGCCCCCAGGGCGACAAGAGGCCGCGTGACGAGGAACGCCGCAAGATGGCCCCAGGGCAGCAAAAGGCCGCCCGCGAGGAAAAGTAAGGAAAGGCCACATTGCACCTGATCCCCCTAGTGCTCTACGGCTGCGCGGCGGGCGCGTATTCGGCGCATTTCGCCGGCCGCGATCCGGGAATCGGGCGCTTCGCCACCGGGCTGCTCGCGGCCGCCCTGCTCGGCCACACCTTCATCATCGGCATGCAGACCGTGCACGCGGGGCATGCGCCGCTCGTCGGCACCACCGCCGCCGTCTCGGCGTTCGTGTGGCTGCTGGGCATCGCCTATCTCTATCTCGAGCTCACCACCGACGAGCGGTCGATGGGCGGCCTGGTGACGGCGCTGCTCGCGGCGCTCTACATCATTCCGGCGCTCGATCCGAGCGTGAGCCCACGTCCGGCCGTGCTGCAGAGCCCGCTCTTCACGCTGCACGTGCTCGCGATGCTCTTCGCCTACGCCAGCTTCGCCCTCGCGTTCGTCGTCGCGGTCACCTACGCGCTGCTGTTCAAGGAGATCAAGGCCAAGCACCTGGGCTTCTTCTACGCGCGCCTGCCGTCGCTGCAGGTGCTCGACACGATGAACGGACGCGCCGTGACCATCGGCTGGCTCTTCCTGACGATCGGCATCGTCATCGGCGGCGTCTGGGCCATGCAGGTGCAGAGCTCGCTGGATCCACGCCTGCAGGCCATGTCGGTGCAGGATCCGAAGATTCTCGTCGCGCTCGTCTGCTGGGCGGTCTACTCGTTTGCCGTGGTGGCGCGTCGCGCCATCGGCTGGACCGGCCGTCGCGCCGCCTGGCTGTCGGCACTCGCCTTCGTGATCGTGCTGCTGAACTTCGTGCCGGTCGGGTACTTCCTGACCAAGAGCCACAACTTCTGACATGGCCGCCGCGTCGCTGTTCGCCGTCGGCCTGAGCCATCGCACCGCGCCGGTGGAGCTGCGCGAGTGCGTGGATTTCTCGCGCCTCGGTGCGGCCGATGCGCTCGCCGCCCTGGCCTCGCGGGGCATCGCGGGCGAGGCGGTGATCCTCTCGACCTGCAATCGCGCGGAGATTTACGCGGTGGCCGGGCCCGACGCGCCCGACGCGGTCGGACGGTTCTTCGCCGACTATCACCAGGTGCCGCTGCCGCGGTTGACGGAACATCTCATCGTCCGCCGCGGCGCCGAGGCGGCACGGCACCTGTTCCGTGTCGCCGCGGGGCTGGATTCCCTGGTCGTCGGCGAACCGCAGATTCTGGGCCAGGTGAAGTCGGCCTACGCCAGCGCCAGCGATGCCGGGTGCACCGCCGCGATCACCAACCGGTTGTTCCACTCCGCGTTCGGCGTGGGCAAGCGCGTTCGTCACGAGACCGGCCTGGCAGAAGGGGCGGTCTCCGTCAGCTACGCCGCCATCTCCCTGGCGCGCAAGATCTTCGGCGACCTCACGGGCCTGCACGTCGTGATCCTCGGCGCCGGCGGCATGGCCAAGCTCACCGGGCTGCACCTCAAGGCGCAGGACGTGCGGCAAATCACCATTGCCAGCCGGACGCTGCAGTCCGCGGCCATGCTCGCCGAACAGCTCGGCGGGCAGGCGGTGCCCTGGCAGGACGTGCCGGCCGCGCTCGGGGACGCCGACATCGTGATCACCGCGACCGGCGCCACCGAGCCGGTACTGACGCGCCGGGGCGTGCAGGACGTGATGCGGCCGCGCCGGCAGCGGCCGCTGTTCCTCATCGACATCGCCCTCCCCCGCGACGTCGAACCCGGCGTCGGCGATCTCGAGCAGGTGTTCCTCTACAACATCGACGATCTCCAGGGCATCGTGAAGGAGAACCTCACGCGCCGTTCGGAGGAGCTCGAGCGGGCCGAGACGATCGTCGCAGAAGAGGTCGAGAAGTTCGCCGCCTGGCTCCACTCGCGCGACGTGATTCCGACAGTGATCGCGCTGCGCGAGCGGTTCGAGGCGATCCGCAAGTCTGAACTGGCCCGGCTCGGACCGAAGCTCGCCGGGCTTCCGCCCGACGCGCACGATCGGCTGGACGAGGTCACGCGGCTGATTGTCGAGAAGCTGCTGCTCGCGCCGACCGAGCAGCTCAAGTCGGTCCGCGACGAAACGACGATCGCGCAGTACGCGGATGCGGTGAATCGCCTGTTCCGGCTCGAAGACGAGCAGGCTCCGCGGCCCCGCGCGAAGGTGACCTCGCTCAAACGCGACTGATGCACACGGTGCTCAGAATCGGCACGCGCGGCAGCCAGCTCGCGCTCTGGCAGGCGCGCGCCGTGGCTACGCGGCTCGAAGCGCATGGCACCAGCGCCGAGCTCGTGATCATCCGCACCTCGGGCGATCGCCTGCAGGAGGCGCCGCTTTCCGAAGTCGGCGGCAAGCGGCTCTTCGTCAAGGAGCTCGAGGACGCGCTGCTGCGGGACGACATCGATG
>JBOGIX010000340.1:0-6753 GCA_050744685.1 Vicinamibacterales bacterium
CGACTACCCCGCCGCGCTGAACGGCTACCTCCGGCTGCTCGACGGCCCCGACGCGGATCGTTGGCTGGACGAGATCGCGCTCCAGACCGGAGAGCTGTATCGAACGGTCGAAATCACGGCCGACGGCGGCGCGCCTCGATTCTCGCCCGACGGCGGTTATTTCATCTATGACGGCGGGCGCGGCATCTCGCGCGTCACCCGGCTGGCGCGCACCGAGGCGCCCACGACGCTGGTCGCCGAGATGCCCGGATTCGGTGCGACGTTTTCCCCGGACGGCTCGAAGCTCTCGTACCTGCACGTCGACGTCACCCCGGAGATGCTCGAGATCGAACGGGCAGCGGCCGCCGCATCGGGCACCGAGCGCACCGACCTCCTGCGTGATCTCGCGGCGCTGACGGAACCAGCTGGCCGGATCCGGATTCGCACCATCGCCTCGGGAGACGAGCGCGAGATCGAGCTTGGCGGCCGACGGAAGAACGCGGTCGTGCTCGCCGCGAACGACACGATCGTGTTCAGTGGCGCCGATGCCGACGGGCACGACCAGGTGTACGTGATGCCACCGGGCCGCGAGCCGGTGGCCGTCACGACAGGAGAGCCGCCGAAGATCCTCGGCCAGGCAAACGCCACCGGCACGGCTGTCCTGTTCACCGAGCGGGCGCCAACACGGCGTGCCGCCGGCGCGAGCAAACCGCCGCAGTTCGGCGTGGTGTCGATTCCGGACGGCGCGGTGACCACGATCAGTGGAACTGCACCGGCCTTCTCCGGCGACGGCGTCAGCCTGGCCTACGTCACGCGCACCGACGCGGAGTCCCGTTTGATGGTCGCGCCGGCCGCTTCGCCGGCAACGGGCACCGCAGTGCGTACCGGCCCGGAGCGGCTCGACCGGCCGGCGTTGACCCGCGACGGCAGCCGGCTCGCCTATCAGCTGATGGCCGCTCATGACTGGGAGGTGTACACGATCGATCGCGACGGCGCCGGAGAACGCCGGCTGACACGCGAGATCCAGCACGACGTGCTGCCGCTCTTCCTGTCACGAGACCGCATCCTTGCCGCGATTGGCGAGCCGCGACACCGCCGGTCGTACCTCTACGATCTGTCAGGCGCCGAACGCACACGGCTGTTTCACAACAACACCGTCCGTACCATCGCCCCGGAATACGACTGGGCGGCGCACCCGGGCGGCACGCTGCTGCTCGTCGTGTCGGAGCGCGACGGCGATACGGTGTCGCCCGAACGTGGCGTGTACTTGATCGACCTCGAGAAAAAGGTCACGCGTGAGGCATTGATCGCGCGGCTCGAGCAGAACCTCGCGATTGAGCTCGGGCTGCGCGCGCGCGGCACGAAGATGTTCGCACCGATCGAGGCCGCCGTGCGCCAGGTCGTCGGCGACGCGTCGATTGCCCGAATCTACGCGCACGAGAAGGCGCTGTTCGATTTCGATTCCAAGCACATGACGAAGCCGGGCAATCGCGACGCGTCAGCGTATCTCTTCGACGCGTACAAATCGTTCGGCTACGAGCCCGAGTATCAGTGGCTCACGCACAAGGACGCGCACGAGGGTCGGACCGCGAACGTCGTCGCCACGCTGAAAGGCACGCTGAATCCCGAGCTCGTCTACGTGGTCAGCAGCCATTACGACTCGGTGGCGGGCGGCCCCGGCGCCGACGACGATTCCTCGGGCACGGCGGCGCTTCTGGAGACGGCGCGCCTCCTCGCGAAGCACCCGCAACCGGCCACGATCGTGTTCGCCTCGTTCACCGGAGAAGAATCGGGCCTGCTCGGCAGCCGCGAGTTCGTGCGCCGTGCGGGCGCCGACAAGGTCCGCGTCGCGGGCGCGCTGAACAACGACATGATCGGCTGGGCGAACGATCACCGGCTCGACAACACCATCCGCTACTCGAACCCGGGCATCCGCGATGTCCAGCACGCGGCGGCGATGCAGTTCACGCGGCTCATCACCTACGACGCGCGCTACTACAAGGGCACCGACGCCCACGCCTATTACGACGCTTACGGCGATATCGTCGGCGGCATCGGTTCGTATCCGGTGCTCGGCAACCCGCACTATCATCAGCCGCACGACGCGCTCGAGACCATCAACCATCAGCTCGTCACAGAGGTGGCCAGGACCACGGCGGCAACGCTGATGCTGCTCGCCTCGAGCCCGGCGCGCCTGAACGGGTTGACGATCGACCGCTACCAGAACGGCGCGGCCACGGTCACGTGGACGCCGGCTGCAGAAAAGGGGATCGCGGGTTACACGCTCACGTCGGGCCCGGCAGGCGCGGCGCCGACGCAGATGCTGCGGGTGACGACGTCTCGCGCCACCATCGAGGCAGCCCCTGGTGACGTCGTTGCGGTAAAAGCCGTGAACAGGGTTGGGCTGGAGGGATGGGACTGGGCGCGGATCACCGTGCCGGCACCGGCACGCTGAAGCAGGCCGGAGCGATCACTGCAGCAACGACAGCGGAACACCGCCGGCGTAGTACTCGGCCACGACGCGCGTGCGATCGCGCCGGATCTCCGCCACCGCGTACCACTCGTGGTCCCGTCCGGACAGCTGGAAGATCCAGTACAGGCGCCCCTGCAGGTGCATCTCGCCAAACGGCAGCATGTACGACGCCTTTTCGCGATCGCAGTAGGTGGCGAGCGCCTTGAACTGCGTCTTCGGCCGCTCCTCGCCCGCGTCCTGGTGCACCCAGCCAGTCACGAACGTTTCGAGCCCGCACCCCTCGTCTTCCGGTTGCGGCGGGTACTTCTTGACGATCTCTAGATAGGACACCTTGGCGGTCGAGTCGGGAACGGCCGTCGTGTACCACGCCTCTATCGTCGGCACGATCTTGCGGCGGGCCTCGCGGTTGAACGGATGGTTCCAGCCCGTGTTCTGCCGAACCGCGGCGAGCGTCCGTTCCTCGGCCTTGTCGATCTCTTCGCGCAGCTGTTCGGCCAGCAGCGGCACGACGGGCGCAAGGAGACTGACGGAAGTAATTGGCGCCACTGTCGCGCTGCCGCCGACGGCAAGGCCCTCCTTGGGATAGGGCAGCTCGAACGGGGGCACGAACGGGTTGAAGTTCGCGGTGTGATCCGTGCGCAGCCCGAGCCGGCGTTCGAAGCCCACCAGCACGATCGCCGGGGCGATCGGTTTCAGAATGAGGGCGGCCTTCGCGGTACGGGGCCACAGGCGCCACTCGGCCGGCACGGCATCGCCCCACCATTTCTCGGGGATGGCGGCCAGGTTGACAGGTACCTCACCCGGGCCGCGCGAGCCCACGATGTCGACGGGCCAGGGCGTCGACCAGTCGTCGTCGCCGTCGAACGCGGCAAACGGCAGCATGACGCCGTCGCTGCGCATGACGGCGAGTGTGATCGGTGTTCGGGACGCTTCTTGCGCGGCGGCGCGCGCGGATGCGGCGCCGGTCGTCAATGCCGCGAGCAGCGCGCCCAGCGCCAGCAGGCCCCGGATGGTCACGTGATTCGCGGAAATGGTGGCCTCGAGGTGATGCAATCGCCGCCGCAAGCATGCCCCCTGGCAACAAGAGGCCGCCCGCGAGGACAAACAGCGATCGGCGCGGATCGTACCACAGCGCAAGAGCTTGTGAATAAACTGCCCTTGTGGCTTCCGCCTTTAGGCGGAAGATCGTCGCCGTGCCGCACTCTTCCGGCTAAAGCCAAAAGCCACACTGTACTTATTCACAGCCTCGCGGCGCCGGCACAGGCGGACGCCCTACCGGCGATCGAGCACTTCGCGGACCTTGGCGAGCAGATCGTCGCGCGAGAACGGCTTGGCGAGAAAATCGCCGCCAAACTCCGCTTCGGAGCCGCCCGCATAACCGGAGATGCACAGCAGCTTGAGCGTCTTCCGGCGGGTGCGCAGCTGCCGCGCCAGCTCGGCGCCACCCATGAACGGCATGCGCATGTCGGTCAGCAGCAGGTCGATCGCCTCGCCGTGCTGATCGAACATCTTCATCGCTTCCTGGCCGTTCCGCGCTTCGTGCACGCGGTAACCCGCGCGCGTCAGCGCCAGGCAGAACAGCTGACGGACGGCCGGTTCGTCTTCGACCAGCAGAATGGTTTCGCGTTGCTCCATACCACTGTCCTGCGTAGCGGAAACCAGCCGGGCGAGCCGCTGGGAATAGCCTCCGAACATGTCACCTCGCAAAGGTATGCGAGGCAGACAGTGCAAGTTTCAAACCGGACGATTCCGCGTCCTTCCCCCGAATTCTGTCCAGTGCGTGAGCGGCAGGCGCACACCTGAGCGGTTTCGGCCCGCACACGCACGCGCACACGCAGGTCATTTCTGGGACTGGTGCTGATGCTGCTGCTGTTCGCGGCGCAGCCCGGCGCGTCGCTCGAGCGATCTCTCGACCGTCCAGCACAGGAGCGCCCACGACAGCCCGATCAGCCATCCGCCGAGGACGTCCGTAGGATAGTGCACGCCGAGGAGCACGCGGCTGCAGCCCACGAGAAACGTGACGAACATCGCCACGCCGATGCAGTAGTACTTCGTCAGGCGCCCGGTCGCAATCCGCATCAGCAGCGCGCCGAGCGTGAGATAGACCGCCGCCGACGTCAGCGCGTGTCCGCTCGGAAAGCTGGACGTGGTCACTTCGCGCAGGTGCGGGACGATCTCGGGGCGGGCGCGAGCGAAGATCTGTTTCAGCACCGAATTGAGGAGCCAGCCGCCGACCGTCGCGATGAATATGAAGAGGCCCGTGCGGTAGAGCCCCTGCAGCACCAGGTAGCCGGTGATGGCGAGCACGGTCAGGCCGAGCACCGTCGGGCCGCCGAGCGCGGTGATGTCCTGGGCGCCGGCGAGCAGCCACCAGGGACCTCTGAGGAGCGAGGGATTGCCATCCTGCCGGAGGGCGTTGAGCATCCGCTCGTCGAAATGCCGCGTGTCGCCGTCGCTGACTTCGCCCGCGAGCGCGATGAAGATCCAGAGGAGCGCCAGCGCGGCTACGCCGGAGCCGAGGATCAGCAGTTCCTGACGGTCCCTCGGGCGCCTCACGCGTATCCTGCCGCGCCGCTGAATGGCCTCTGATTCGCGCCGGGGCCGGCTGCCTGGTGCGCCCGACGACGGACGACTCCTCCGGCAGTAGAATCGTGAGCTGCGGAGGAGCCACGAATGCACCGACTCGGCATCGTCATCGTCGCGCTGATGCTGGCGGCGGCGTGCGACAGCGATCGCACCCCGCCGACGGGACCGTCCATTTCGGGACCAATAACGTTCAGGGTCGAGCTCCTGGCATCGAACGAGGTGCCATCGGTCAGCGGCCCGGAAGCAAGCGCGCGCGGGACCGCCACCATCACCTTCGACGTGCCGCGCGACACGCTCGGAAACATCACGGGCGCCGGGTCGGCGACGATCGCCATGCAGTTGAGCGGCTTTCCACGGGGCACTCCCGCCATCGCCGCCCATATCCACACCGGTCCGGCTGGTGTGCCGGGACCGGTCCTCGTGGGCACGACGCTCGCGCCGACGGCACCGGTGCTGATGGGGGACGGCACGGCGAACATCTCGGTCACGGTCAACTCGGTGCCCCAGGCGCAGGCGGCGGCGATCACCGCCAACCCCGCGAACTACTACTTTAACGTCCACACCCCGCTCAACCCCGGAGGGGCGGTGCGCGGACAGCTCACTCGCGTTCGCTAGCGCGGTGTCAGCTTGCCGCGGCTGCCCTTCACGGCACGCGGCCCGCGGTTGTCGCGTACCGGCGCACGCTCGAGATTGGCGAGCCGCTGGCCGGTGGCGTAGACCAGCTGCGCGACGCGCGCCATCTTCGCGAACTCGATCCGATCGATTTCGTCCGTGAGGTAGTGATAGTCCTTGTGCAGTCCGGTCGTGTAGAAGATGACCGGAATGCCCTTCGCGGCGTAGCTGTAGTGATCGCTGCGCGTATAGAGCGATTGCGGATCGGCGGGATCGTTGAGCTCGTAGTCGAGCGTCATCGGCGTCGCCAGGCCGGCGTTGGCCTCCTCGCTGATGTTGTGTACATCCGTGCTGATGCGGTCCGCCCCGACGAGATAGACGGTGTTCGACTGCGACGGATCGTCGCACCGGTTCCGTCCGATCATGTCCACGTTCAGCTGGGCGATGATCTTCTCGTTTGGCACCACGGGAAAATCGGCGTTGTAGCGCGACCCCTGCAGCCCGGATTCCTCGGCCGTGTGCCAGACGAACACAAGAGATCGCCGCGGCTTCGGTCCGAGCGCAAAGGCGCGCGCAATGGCCATCAGCGCCACCGTTCCCGATCCATCGTCGTCTGCGCCGTTGTAGATGATGTCTCCTTCGCGGGGCTCTGGACGCGTCTGGCCGGTGCAGCCACCAGGATCGGAGACGACCGTGCGCACGCTCGCGGCCGGCTGGTTCTGCTGATAGCCAATGTGGTCGTAATGCGCGCCGAACGCAACGAAGGTGTCTTTCAGCTTTGGATCCGTTCCCTCGATCACGCCGACGACATTGCGCGAGAGCCGGGTGGTCACCAGGGAATATTCCGGCGCGACGTGGAACGTCAGCTTCACGTTCTTCAGCGCGAAGTGCGGGAGCGGCTCACGCCGCTCGGCGAGATCCTTCAACGTGCTGTACGACGTTTCCGCGCCGCTGAACAGGAATTCGAAGAACTCGTCCTTGGCCGACACCGCCGGCGGGACGGGCAGATCGTAGCGCTGCGCGGTCGTGAAGTCCGCGGCAGCCTGACCGCGGCCGCTGCCCTGGCCCCGACCGGCTGGTGATCCCGTGCCGCCTGCGCGTCC
>JBOGIX010000341.1:0-3907 GCA_050744685.1 Vicinamibacterales bacterium
GCTGAACTCCACGGCACGCCGCTCTACGTTTACAGCGCTGCCACCCTCGCCGCCCGCTATCGGGCGATCGACGGCGCATTCGGGTCGTACCCGCACGCGATTCACTACGCGCTGAAGGCGAACTCGACGCTCGCCATCGTCCGGCTCCTGCGCTCGCTTGGCGCCAAGGCCGACGCCAACTCGGGCGGCGAGATCGAGGTCGCGCTGCGTGCCGGGTTCATCCCGCCGGAAATCGTCTTCACCGGCGTCGGCAAGACCGAGGCCGAGCTCGCGCACGCCATCGATCTCGGGCTGTACAGCATCAACGCGGAGTCCGAAGGCGAGCTCGAACGGATCGATGCGATCGCCACGGCGCGCCAAGCGCGCGCGCGCGTCGCCATCCGCGTGAACCCCGACATCGACGCGCGCAGCCACCCGCACATCTCGACCGGCCGCAAGAACAACAAGTTCGGCATCGCCATCGACGATGCTCGCGACGTGTGCCGGCGAATGCGGGACCGGCGAGGCATCGAGATCGTCGGGCTGCACAGCCATGTCGGGTCGCAGATCACGGACCTCGAGCCGCTCCGCGGGGCGGCCGATGCCCTGGTGACCCTCGCCCGCGATCTGGCGGACGCGGGCGTGCGCGTCGATCACCTCGACATCGGCGGCGGGCTGGGCATCTCCTACGAAGGACAGCCGGTACCGAGCGCCGCAGAGTACGCGGCGGCGGTTCTGCCACTCGTCGCTTCGTCGGGCCTGACCCTGATCCTCGAGCCGGGACGGTCGCTCGTGGGCCCGGCCGGCGTCCTGCTGTCCCGCGTGATCGACATCAAGCCGCAGGCCGGCGGCAAGTACTTCGTCATCCTCGATGCCGGCATGACCGAACTGATCCGGCCGATGCTGTACAACGCCTACCACCGGATCGAGCCGGTGCTCGCGACCACCGCTCCCGACGCGCTCGTCGACATCGTTGGACCCTTGTGCGAAACGAGCGACACGCTCGGCAAGGATCGGCGGGTGCCGCTGCCCGCGGTCGGCGATCTGATGGTGGTGTTCGACACCGGCGCGTACGGGTCGGTGATGGCCTCGAACTACAACCGGCGACCGATGCCGGCCGAGGTGCTGGTCGACGGCGGGAAGGCCGCCCTGATCAAGCGGCGGCAGACGATCGACGACCTCGTGGCGCTGGAGATCTGATCGACGGATGCGCGGCTCGCTAATCGCCTTCGAGGGGCTCGATCAGAGCGGAAAGCAGACGCAGGCCGAATCGCTCCGCGATGCGCTCGCCGAGCGTGGCCACCGATGCGAGATGCTCTCGTTCCCCGCGTACGAGACGGCCATCGGCGCGGAACTGCATCGGTCGCTGCACGGCCAGCGCGACTACACGCCCGACGTCATGCAGCTGCTGTATGTCGCCAACCGCCATGAGGTCAAGCCGAGCATCGATCGCTGGCTGGCCGAAGGGCGGGTCGTGCTGTGCGATCGCTACGTCGCGTCCACCGTCGCGTACGGCGTGGCGCAAGGTCTCGATCGGGCGTGGCTGCAGGACATCCAGCGCTTCCTGCCCGAAGCCGATCTGACCATTCTGCTGGACATCACGCCCGACGTGGCCGTCGCGCGGAAAGCGCAGGGCCGCGATCGATTCGAGCGTGACCTCGCCCTCCTCAACCGCGTCCGCGACAGCTATCGAAGGCAGGCCGAAGGGCCACGATGGACCAGCATCGCCGCCGCGCGGCCGAAAGAAGACGTCAGCGCGGACGTGCGGCGGGCAGTCTCGTCGCGACTCGGGCTGCTGTAAGGGTTCGAACCTCGCGCGCGCCCGCCCGCACCAGCGCCTCCGCACAGGCCTCCAGCGTCGCTCCTGTCGTACTCACGTCGTCCACGAGAACCACGCAGGCGCCTCGGACCCGTGCGCCGGTGCCGCGGCGGACGCGGAATGCATTGCGCACGTTCGCCTGCCGCGCGTGGGCGGGCAAGTCCGCCTGCGACGACGTGTGCCGACGCCGCCGCAGCGCAGGTAGCACAGGCAGCCCCAGCCCGGACGCGAGCTCGTCGGACTGGTTGAAGCCGCGCCGCCACCGCCGTCGCCAATGCAGCGGCACAGGGACGACAACGTCGGCGCCGGCAAGAACTGCCTGGCCCTGCCGCCGCATGAGCGCGCTCAGCTGCTTACCGATGGACCGCCGCCCCTCGTACTTGAAGGCGTGAAGGATGTCCCGGAGCGCGCCATCGTAGTGACCGAGGGCGCGACCGCAGGCGATCGATCGTCGTGCGAGGCGGCACTGCGGACACCGTTCGCCGTCCCGGTGCGGCGTCCGCCAGGATACGAGCGCGTCGCCGCAGACCCGGCAGAACGGTGGAGCAGGCGGACGAATGGCGTTCCAGCACGCGTCGCAGACGGCGGACATCGCCGGCGCCTCGAGCGGATTGCGGCAGGCGGCGCAGCAGGGCGCGAAAATAACGCACAGCAAGGCGTCCGATGCCCGCCGCAGCACTCCCCATCGGCCGCTGCCCCGACCGGTCAGGCGTCCCGCGGCTGCGCCCTCGCCCGCGAAGGCGGCGCTGCTGTCGGATCCGTGCATCGTGAATGCTCCACGAGAACCCAGAGCAGCAATCGAACCAGACGAAGCGGATGCAGGAATCGCCGGATTTGCGCGTTCGCGAACGTCAGAACGCGATCAGTAGCAAATACTGCCGCGCGTAAACCGAGGGGGAGTGGAGAAAGGCGCGACGGCTCAATTACCAGTTACCAGTTACCAGTTACCAGTTGGTCATTTTCCTTCGGTTGACAGTTCCCAGTTCCCAGTCACAGTTCCCCAATTCCCGAATTTCTTACTTCCCCAGTTCCTTACTTCTCGGCATCCCCGGTTCCCTAATTCCCGCCCCGGCGTCGGTCACCTCGATGCGTTCGGCGTCGCCCCACAGCCGCTCGAGCGAATAGAACTCCCGCGTCTGCGGCGTGAACACGTGGACGATGAAGGTGAAGAAGTCCATCAGGATCCAGTCGGCGCGGTCGTAGCCTTCGACGTGGGCGGGGCGGACCTTTGCGGCGCGAAGCGTCTCTTCGACGGCGTCGGCGAGCGCCTTGACCTGCCGCTGGCTCTGTCCCGAACAGAGTACGAAGAAGTCGGTGAACGCCGGCGTGTTCCGGAGATCGAGCACGACGAGGTCCAGCGCTTTCTTGTCGAGGGCCGCGCGGATCGTTTTGGAGACCTCGGCGGGCAGCCGCTTCGTCTTTCGCGGTTTCTTCTCGGCGGGTGTTCTCTCGGTCGCGGTCTTTTCAGTTTTCATCGCACCTGATCTGCCGTTCGTGTTTCCGCATACAGCTTGTGCCGATCGATGTGGCGTTCGACGGAGGGGGGCACCAGCCCGGTGATGCTCTCATGCGCGCGCAAGCGGCGTCGAATGTCCGTAGACGAGACGTCCGGCGTCTTCGCGTCCACGAGGAACACCGACGGCTCACTTGGGATCGCCATCCCGTGTTCTGCAGGCCGGAGGCGCGGACCCAGGCGGGGAAGTCGGTCGCGAATGGAGCCGGCCGGGGCACCCGGCCGGGAAATCACGACGAAATGCGCCAGCTCCAGCACGGCCGGGTAGCGATACCACGTTTCGATTTCTGCGAACGCATCCGCTCCGGTGATGAAAAACAGCTGCGTGGGACGCAAGCCGCGCGCGGCCATGCGCTCGAGCGTGAGCGCGGTGTACGACGGCCCGTCCGACGACAACTCTTCGTCCGATACGGTGACGTCCCGCAGATCGTTCACGGCGAGCGCCGCCATCGCGAACCGGTGCCAGGCCGAGGCGGACGGCCCCTGTTGCCGGTGCGGAGGCACACGGGACGGGAGCATGACGACGGTGGTCAAGTCCAGCGCGTCGCGCGCAGCCAGCGCCGTCGCGACGTGGCCGACATGAATCGGATCCAGCG
>JBOGIX010000342.1:0-2138 GCA_050744685.1 Vicinamibacterales bacterium
CGGTGACCACGATCGTGTCCTCGTATCGCAGGTACAGGTTCTCCTCGGGCACCCGGAGCTGCGGATCGATGGAGAACACCTGCCCGGGCTGCAACGGCCTCCCGGCATAGCTGCCGACATCGTGCACGGCCATGCCGACCGTGTGCGAAAAGACGCCGCCCCCGGTCTCCACCAGCGTGCGCGCCGCCTTCTCGTAGATCGGCTTCGAGAACCTGGTCCGGGCGAAGACCGCTTCCATGGCTGTCGCGGCTTCCTGGCGAATCTGCATTGGTGTGACGCCGGGCCGAATCCTCCTCATCACCGCTTTGTGATACTCGAGCACGAACTGCAGGAGCTCGCGCTGCCAGGCGTTGTATCTGCCGTTGACCGGGAACACGCGGCCGATGTCGCTGACGTAGTAGCGATAGTCGGGCGCATAGTCCATCAGCACGAGGTCGCCGTCTTTCAGCGTCGCCGTGTTGCGGAAGTAGTGCATATTGTTGATGTTCTCGGTCCCGGTGGCGGTAATCGATCGATACGCTTCCAATCGGGCGTCGTTCACCTTGAAGACGTAGTGTGCCGCGGCGTCGAGCTGATATTCGGTGACGCCCGGCTCCGTGCTGCGCATGGCCTCCATCAAGCCGAGACCGGCGATTTGTGACGCGCGCCGGATCATCGTGATCTCGCGCGGGCTCTTGATGCTGCGCAACTCGTCGAGGATCGGATTGAGGTTGCGGACCTCCGATCGCGGGTGGCGCGCGCGGAGCAGCTCCACGAAGCGGCGCTGACGCGCGGGCGCGCCGTCCCAGAAATCGTTCGCGCGGGCAGTCTCGGCGCCGACGAGCTCGCCGCGGCTCTGGCCCAGGTTCTCGGCCGGGCTGAACTCGGCGTAAATCGCGACCGATTGCCCGCCGCGACCCGCCCCGCCGCCGCCCGCGCCGCCTGCTGACGTCAACGGCCAGTTCGTGCCCACCATGTCCGAAACCGGCTTGACGTCGTCCACGCCGGCGATGCGCTTGACGAGGTCAACGTCTTCGGCCGAAATGACGCGGCCCTCGGCCGCTTCGAGCCGAGCGTTGCGCGGCGGCAGGTAGATCGTGACCGCCTTCGTCCGGCCATCGAGCCGCAGATAGGCGCCCGGGGTTTCGATCCCGGAGAGGTAATAGAACGTGTTGTGCTGCCGCGGAAGTGTGTAGCCGTCGGTCTGCGAGACGCCTTGCACGACAGCGACCGCCTGTGCGCCGATCTGCTCGAAGACCCTGGCGTGTCTGGCCTTGAACTCTTCGGCGGGGAAGTCGGTCTGGTAGTATTGCGCGGAGGCGGCAACCGGCAGCAGCAGCAGCAGCGGCGCAATGGCGATCCTCGAACTCCTCATCGATGGCCTCCACCGATCAGCGGCATGGCGCTGATTCTACCGCGGCGGACGAAGCCGCCGCGCGCGAGGTGAGCGCGAAGGTTCGCGACCGAGCCGTTCACGCGGAATTGAGCGGAATGAGCGGAATTCAGGAAAACGCGTAGATCACCTAGTCAAGCCGTTGCCAAGGAGAAGGTCACGTCCCAGCGGCACCGACAATCACAAGCCAAGGATGGCCGCTCAACGCCAGTGCGCAACCGCCGCCACGGTTCGAACCGGATGCGAGGCGCGGCTCGATAAGTGGTTGCGTCGTTGACGAGTGATCTGTGTCGCCTGCGCTGCAGGTGACTTTCGATCGCCTGCTGGCCCGGGCGCATGCGGCTCAGTACCTCGACGACGCGGGCGGCGGCGTGCGCAGCACGAGCTCGCGGACGTGTTCGAGCACCGCTTTGAAGTACGCGGCATCGCGCGCGGATTCCGGCATGTCGGCACGCACGACCGCGCTCGGGCCCGGACTCACGTGCGGGAACGGAAACATCTGCAACTGCCGCCAAGGCATGTAGCCCCAACTCCCTCCGGCCTGGAAGACGGCGTCGCAGCTCGCCAGCTCGCGCGCGAGCACGTCCGGCATGGTCTCGCGGCCTGAATCGTCTTCGTTTACGTAGATTGGACCCGGTGCCTTCGGATTCTCGAACAGCTCGCGCGTCCGAGCCGCCTTTTCGTCCACCTTCCGGCCATTGCCGTGAATAGTGACAAAGTCCGCTTCTTGCTGGATGCCTGGGAAGAGCAGCATGGAGCCCCCGGT
>JBOGIX010000343.1:0-5122 GCA_050744685.1 Vicinamibacterales bacterium
CGACAGCGCCGATCCGCACGGCCTTCGACGTGTGCGTCGACAGCGCGGCCAGGGCACTGCGATCGCCAATCTCCGACAACGCCAGCGCAGCGGCATGACGCAGGTACACGTCCTTGTCGTCGTTGGCCGCCAGCAGATCGACGAGTGGCCCGACTGCAGGTTTGTGGGCGATGCGGCCGAGCGCCTCGGCCGCGAAGAAGCGCGGACGCGGAGCGCTGTCCTTCAACAGCGGCAGCAGCTTGTCCGCCGCCGCCGCGTAGCGGACGTCGCCAATCATCTTCGCCGCCTGGGCGCGAACCTCGGCGTCGCTGTCGCCCAGGAACTCGACGAGCGCCGCGGCGTGCTGCCCGTCGCGCCGCGCGAGTTGCGCGATACCCCAGATACCGTGCAGCCGCGCAAGGCCGCCGTCGGTGCTGCGGGCCGCCGCGATGAGCGGCTGCGCGTCGGCGCGCCGCACGAGATCGAACTGCGCCTTCTGCCGCACGCGCATGTCCGCGTGGCCGAGCAGCGCCGAGAGCTCCGACACATTCTTGCCGCGGAAGTCGTCCACGAGCAGCGACTGCACTTCCTTGCGGACCTGAGTACCCGCGACGGCAGGCGCGTCCACTTTCCAGAGCCGGCCGGCGTTCTTTGCCTGCCAGCCCGTGATCCAGTCGGTCACATACAGCGCTCCCTCGGGACCGAATTTGACGCCCACCGCGAGAATGCCGCGCACGAGCTCCTTCTCGCCGTCCATCGCGAATCCCGCGCCGTCCTCCTTGAGCTTGAACCCGTAGATCCGCGCCCCCTGTGCGCTGCCCGGGAAGCTGGTGACGAAGAAATGCTTGTTCCACTCGGGCGACAGCGCCGTGCCCGGGTTGTAGGCCATCCCTGACGGTCCCGCGTGCCACGGGGCGACCGGCGGAATGATGTGCGTGGTCTGCCCGGGATGGCGCGTCTTGAACACGCCTTCGTCCATCCAGACGTTGTAGCGATTGTTCTTCGGGTCGGTGTACTTGCCGTACTGCCAGTTCGAACGCCAGCCACTGTCCGATCCATACGGGATATAGACGACGCGCTCGTTCTCTCCCCGGTGATCGCCGTCGTTGTCGACGCTGATCAGGTTGCCGTGCTCGTCGAAGCTGAACTCCTGCAGGTTGCGGATGCCGGTGGCGAAGACCTCGAATCCCGAGCCATCGAGCTCGGACCGCAGCACCGCGCCCTGATTGGGATAGGAGTGACGGCGGCCGGCCTTGTCGGCCACGCTCATCCCCATGTCGCCCACTTCCCAATACACGCGTCCGTCGGGCCCCATCGTCACGCCGGAGATGCCGTGGCCGCCGAACGCCGGGTGCGTGTTGTAGCCCTCGCTGATCGTCGTACGTTGATCGATGACCCCGTCGGCATTGCTGTCGCGCAGCCGGTAGACACCGGGCGGCATCCCGAAGAACAGGTCGCCCTCGTGAAACATCAGGCCGCCGGCTACGTCCCAGGTCGGATCGTCGTTGAATCCCTCGGCCATCACACGCGAGGTGTCGGCGAGACCATCGCCGTCCGTATCCTGGACGCGCTCGATCCGTTCCTCGAGCTCGGTGAAGTCGCGGATGTCGCGTGAGCCGTCCTTGTTGAGATCCGGGATCCAGCCGTTGCGCGCGCTGTTCCCGGGCGCGAGCTCTTTGGCGTAGAAGTTCCGCAGATCATCGACGGTCTTCAGGGTGTGCACGAGCGGCACCCAGTCGGGATGACCGCGGATGTCGAGCGGCAGGTTCGTGCGGCTGGAGCTCGTGACGTAGACGTTGCCGCGCGGATCGACGTCGATGGCGATCGGATCGGTCACGAGCCCTTCGGGCGCCCAGATCGAGGCCTCGATTCCTGCGGGAACGCCGACCGAAGTCTTCGCCCGCGCGTCCCTGGCGAGACGAGCTGCCTCCTCCTTGCTCAAATGGACAGGCGGCTGGTCTCGAGCCGCGGCGCCCGCGGGCGCCTGAGCGCGCGGAAAAGCTGGCACCAGAACCATCGCACCCGACAGCGCGGCAGCCGCCAGAGCACACTGTGCAAACTTCGTTGTGGTCACGGCGGAGATGCTAGCATGCGGTGGACCTCTCGGTGGCAGTTGCCAGTCACCGGTTTCCAGTGTCCAGTTTGATCTGGTTGGTTTCCAGTTCTCCGGCTACCAGTTCCGCTGTTCGCTGTTCGCTCGTAGTTTCTGCCCCGAGCCCAGCCCCGAGCCCGAGCCCCGAGTACCGAGTCCCGAGTACCGAGACAAGGTTTCATTTAATCTCCGCAACCGAGATGTTCCTGAACTGGACGAGGCTCGGCGGGCTGGTCCACACGTCTCCCTTCTTCGCGCCATGGTGCTGCAGGGCGATCGGACCGGTGGCCGGAAGGCCGGGCAGCTCGGCGCTGGTGATGACCGTCTCGCCGTTCAGCACGACCGTGAGGCGCGTGCCGCGCAGCGTGATCTCGAAAGCGTTCCACTCGCCGATGTTCTTGTCGGCCATCTTCGAGGGCGTCACGCCGGCGCGCACGGCAGCCGGCATCTTGTCGTCGGTCCGGTAGCCGTAGACCTCGCCCGACCCGACCGGCCAGCCCCAGATGTTCACCTGCGCCTTGCTGGTGCCGCGCAGAAAGATGCCGGAATCGGAATCGGGCACGGGAATGCGGATGTCGCGGCCGTTCTCGTCCTTCTTGTGGGTGCCGTCCGGCTTCACGATGAACACGTTCGGATTCGTGTAAGGCGTGGCCTTGATCCGCCACTCGACCCGCAGGACGAAATCCCCGAAGGACTTCTCCGAATACAGGCTCTTCTCGCCGGCCGCCTCGCTGGCCGCGTCGTAGTCGATCACGCCGTCGACCACCTTCCAGTGCCCGTTGTCGCCTGCCGGCACTTTCCAGCCGGCCAGGTCCTTGCCGTTGAACAGCGAGACGAACTGCCGGTCCAGCGGCGGCTGCGCCAGGGTCACGTGCGGGCCGATGCGGTAACCAGCCAGGACGGCGAGAACAGTCAGGACGATGGGAAGTTTCGTGCGCATGGCGGGAATCTACTCTGAATCGGGGATTAGGGGAAACGGCTCTCGGGGCTCGGTACTCGGGCGCCTCGCAGTTCCCCGTTTCCAGTTGCCAGTTGCCAGGTTCCTTCTGGTTGCCAGTTGCACGCCCGGACAACTGGAAACCAACGAGGATTCCGGCGACTGGAAACTGGGAACTGGGAACTGGGAACTGCGAGAGCGCCGATGTGCGATACGCTTGCGGCCAGCCATATGTCGCTGACCGCCGCTCCCTCACGGCCGGCCCCGTTGCCGTCTTCGCTGTCCGGCGATCCATATGTCCTCTCCCCGGAGGCCATCGAGTCCCCTCCATCGACGGTGGCCGCATCACTGCGCCGAATCGGGCCGGGGATGGTGCTCGCAGCGTCGATCGTGGGATCCGGCGAGTTGATCGCGACGACGACGCTCGGCGCACAGGTAGGGTTCGCGGCGTTGTGGATCATTCTGGTCAGCTGCGCCATCAAGCCCGTCGTTCAGGCGGAGCTCGGTCGCTACACCATCGCCACCGGCCACACAGGGCTGGAGGGATTCGATCGCGTGCCCGGACCGCGGCTCGGCGTGAGCTGGGTGGTGTGGGCGTGGGCCATCACGGTGACCTTGACGCTGCTGCAGGTAGGCGGCATGTACGGCGGCGTCGCACAGGTGCTGCATCTGCTCGTGCCTCCCGTACCCGTGTCGGTCTGGGTTGGCCTGTGCGTCGTCATCACGATCTTCCTTCTCCTCGGCGGCGAGTACGACCGCGTCGAGCGGCTCGCGTTCGTGAAGGTCGGCCTGTTCACCGTGCTCACCATCTGCGCGGCCGCCGTACTGGTGCGGAGCGCCGACGCGACGATCGCCGCCGACGTGTCGAGCGGCCTCAGCTTCCGGCTGCCGGAGGCCGGGTTGGCCACCGCCATCGCCGTATTCGGCATCACCGGCGTGGGCGCGACCGAGCTGGTGATGTATCCGTACTGGTGCGTCGAGAAAGGCTACGCGCGATACGTCGGCCCGAACGACGGATCGGCCGCCTGGATTGCGCGGGCGCGCGGCTGGATTCGCGTCATGCACCTCGACATCCTGTGGTCGCTCGCCATCTACACCATGGCCACGATCGCCTTCTACCTGCTTGGCGCAGGCATCCTGCATCGCATGGGTGTCGTGCCGCCCGATCGCGACATGATCCAGGTGCTGTCGCAGATCTACACGCAGACGCTCGGCGACTGGGCCCTCTGGGTCTTCTACGCGGGCGCCGTCGTCACGCTTTACGGCACCATCTTCGCCTCGACGGCGGCGCACGCCCGGCTGTTCGCCGACGCGGTGCGTGTCGGCGGCGGGTTCCGCCGCGAGGACTCGACCAGCCGGCTGCGATGGCGCAACCGCTTCGTCATCGCGCTCTGCCTCGTGCCAGCCGGGTTCTACTGGCTGTTCGAGTCCCCGGTGCAGATGGTCGTGATGGGCGGTGTGGCGCAGGCGGCGATGCTTCCCGTCATCGGCCTCGCCGCAACCTACCTGCGCCACCGCCGCCTGCCACCGATCATCGGCCCTTCCACGTTCACGACCCTGATGCTCTGGATCTCCACGATCGTCATGGCTGCGTTTGCGCTGTACTACGCGGCGTCGCGCGTGCTCTGATCTTCGCTGTTCGCTGTTCGTTGTTCGCTGTTCGTTAAGATCTACAGGAGTAAGGGAGCAGGGGAGGTAAGGGGAGTTTCACACTTCGAGAGATCCTGTGTTGCACTCCCTTCCTCCGGTGCTCCTGTTGATCCTGAAGCAGCGCCAGCAGCGTGACAGTGGAACCGGTAGAAGTTTTTGCTCCGGACGGGTGAATGCCCCGACCGAAGAGCGAACAGCGGGCAGCGAAAAGCGAATGGCGGACGAACGAAGCGAGTCTAACGAGTGAAACGTGCGATCAACATAGAGGATCTTCGGCGCGCGGCCCAGGCACGGTTGCCGCGGGTGGTGTTCGACTACATCGACGGCGGCGCCGAGGACGAGCTCACCCTGGCCGCGAACCGGACGGCCTTCACCCGCACCACCTTCCGGCCGCGGGTGCTCCGGGGGATCGGGAAGGTCGACATCTCCTCGAGCCTCCTCGGCCAGCCGACCAGCTATCCGCT
>JBOGIX010000344.1:0-2724 GCA_050744685.1 Vicinamibacterales bacterium
GCCATGCCTTCGCCCTTCGCGCACACCGGCGGCAACTTCAACTTCCAGTACGCAACCGCGAACGGCGGCGTGGCCTCGCTCGTCAACAGCAACGCGCAGCGCGGCGTCAACGCCGCGGGCATGCTGCTCGGCACCGGCGAATGGTGGATCCGCCCGGGCGCGAACGTCACGCCGGCGTTCTCGCAGAAGTACTTCGCCGTCTACTCGCAGAACGACTGGCGGCCGACGTCGAAGCTGACCGTCAACCTCGGCCTGCGATGGGAAGTGCAGCCCGGGCCGACCGAGCGGTTCGACCGTATGTCGTCGTGGGATTTCACGCGCGAGAACGCATTCGGCACGCTGGGCGCGATCACCTTTCCCGGCGTCGACGGCTACAGCCGGAACCTGTGGGATACCGAATACGACAACTGGGGTCCACGCATCGGCGCGGCCTACTCGCTCAACAGCCGGACCGTGCTCCGCGGCGGCTTCGGCATCACCTACCTGCCGAGCAACACCGGCTACTTTTCGGGCCCGACCGACTACGGCTCCGCCAACTTCTCGGGCGGCGTGATTCAACTGCCGTACGGCCCGAGCCCGCACGGCGTGCCGGTGATCCGCTTCTCCGACCCGCCGCCGATCGCACCGGCCCTGGGCGGCGATCCGACCAACCCGGGCGTCTACGGTATCGGCGAAGCGCGTTTCGATCGGCACTTCCAGAACGGGCAGTCGCGGCAGTGGAACGTCTTCATCGAACGGTCGCTCGGCAGCAACTGGTCGGTGTCGGCGGGCTACACGGCGTCGGTCAGCCGCAACCTCCTCAACCGCTCGTTCCCGATCCAGAACCTGCAGACCATTCCGGCCGAAACGCTCGCGCAGTGGCGGCAGCAGTACATCGCCAGCAACGGCACGCTCAACCCCGCCAACCAGCAGGTACCCAACCCGTTCCAGCCCGCTGGTTCGGAAATCCCGTTCGCCGGGATCCTCGGCAATGCCACCATCCCGCGGCAGAACACGCTGTTCCCCTTTCCGCTGCTGGTCGGCTCCAACGCGGCCTGGAACCGCACCGGCGCGACGGCGGACTATCACGCGATGCAGTTGCGCGTCAGCCGCCGCTTCTCGGGCGGCCTGATGCTCGACGCAAACTACACCTGGTCGAAGGAGATCGACAACACCGACACCGTCGAGGACAACCAGGGCTTCAACGCCGGCGGCGGCGCGCGTGGTGCCAACCACAGCCTGACCGATCCGAAGCTCAATCGCCGCGTCGGCTACAGCGACGTGCCGCATCGGCTCGCAGCGACATTTCTCTACGATCTGCCGTTCGGGACGAGGGGCACGACCGGCGCCCGCGCTGTCCTCAACGCCATCGCGACCGGCTGGCAGGTGGGCGGCTCGCTCATCTGGCAGACGGGCTTCCCGATTGCGGTCACGGGAGCGAACACCGGCGCGGCGCTCGCGCGTGCGGATCGCGTGGAGGGCGTGGACATCGTGCTGCCGGAGAGCCTGTGGGGCTGGTACGACGGGCGCACGCAGGTCACGCTGCCGAGCGGCCGGATCATCACGCCGCCGGCTCGCACCTACCTGAAGTACAACCCCGATGCGTTCGCCGGACGCGTGGTCACGACGCCGAACGGCCGGGTCGTCGCCGATCAGTTCTGGGACGGCAACGCGGCCATCACGTATGATGAGTTCCGCACCGACAACCGCTTCAACATCGACATGAGCATCCGCCGGGTGTTCGACATCTACCAGGAACTGGAGCTCGAGGTCGGCGCGGACGCGATGAACGTGCTGAACCACACGCAATTCAGCGGCAGCTACACCGGCAACCTGGGCGGCACGGTGACCGCGGCGAACCCGGCCCTCGGCCTGGTGCCGGGCATGGGCAACTCGAACAGCTACGGCACGCGTAACATGAACACGTTCAACCCACGGCAGATTCAGTTGCGCGCGACAGTTCGGTTCTAATCGACAGGGCCCGCCGTTTCCTCGGAGACGGCGGGCCAAATCGTCTCACCTGCAAATGCCAAAAGTGCCAAGAATGCCAAGAGTGCCAAAATTCCCGGATTCAGGGTTCAACGGCACCGGGCCCGATCGGCGCCGGTTCACCAGGACTCTGGCGCTCGGGATTGCCGGTGCCGTTGTCTCCACGGGCCAGGCGCAACGCGCGCGGAAGCTGAAGGCCGGGCACACCGGCATCACGTGGGGGTTCAGCCCCGCGGACGCGGAGCGCGCGATCAAGGACGTCGCGAGCCTCGGCTTCCACGGCTACGAGTCGTTCGGCAACGTGCTCGAGGCGTGGGAGAGCAAGGGTGGGCTCGACGCGCAGTTGAAGGCTGCCGGACTGCCTCTCCGCTCGGCCTACTGTCCGGTGAACCTCACCGATCCTGCGAAGCGGAAGGAAGAGGTCGGCAAGATGGTCCGCTGGGGACAGCTGATCAAGAAGTGCGGCGGCTCGGTGTCGGTGCTCGGGCCGAACAACGTGAAGCGCGACGCATACACGTTTGCCGACCACAAGACGCACATCGTCGAGGCGCTGAACGAGATCGGCAAGGCACTCGAAGACATCGGGGTGGTCGGTGTGTTGCACCAGCACACGGGCACGTGCGTCGAGACACGCGACGAGACCTACGCCGTGATGGAAGCGGTCGACACGCGCTACGTGAAGTTCGGGCCCGACATCGGCCAGCTCCAGAAAGGCGGTTCCGATCCGGTCAAGGTGGTCAAGGACTTCCTCCCAGT
>JBOGIX010000345.1:0-7370 GCA_050744685.1 Vicinamibacterales bacterium
TCCTTCGCCCGCGCCTGCAGCGCCTTGAGCATGGCGCGGTCGCTGACCTTCGCGTCGTAGATGAGCAGCTGCTTGTTCGCCTCGTCGATGAAGTTCTTGAGGATCTTGCGCGAGCTCTCGGGACTGACCACCAGCCGATCGTGGTTGGGCGTATAGGGCTGGCGCGTGCTGTCGGCCTCGAAGAGCGCGCCGGCTTCCTTGACGAGCCGCGGGTCTTTCGTGACGATACCGAAGCTCCGGCTCTTGTCGATATCGAGCTTGGTGTAGTTGAACCCCAGCACGTAGAGCTCGTCGTCGACGATGAGCATCTTGCCGTGGTAGCGCAGCAGGTCGTCGCCGGTGCGGGCGACCTGCACGCCGGCCGCCAGCATCTTCAGTTCGAGCTTGCGCAGGCTCTTCTCGCCGCCGCGGTTGGTGTGGGCGATGAGCGCGCGCACGACGACGCCGCGCTCGACCGCCGCCTCGAGGGCCTTCTCGAGCTCGGGCCGGTCGAAGCGGAAGATCAGGATATCGATGGTCTTGCTGGCGTGCCGCACGGCCTGGAGCAGGGGCGTCAGGCCGTCGTCCGGCTGGATGATCAGGTCCACGAGGGTGAGGGAAGTGCCATCATTTGGCCTTCTTGTCCGACCACTCCACCGAGGCGTGCCCTTCCGGGTCGAGCTTCAGGATGGCGTTCGAGACGCGGTCGGTGCGGGTCTCGAGCGGGACCAGCACATCGTAACAGACCTCATCGTCCGAGGAGGTGCGAAGCTCGAACTTCAGGTTGAAGCGGCGGAGAATCTCCTCGATCTTGGGCCGTAACGTGTCGGTGTCCTTACCCGCCTTCACCCTCAGATCGAATCGCTTCAGTCCCTGCTCGAACGACTCGATCACCCACAGCGCGGCCACCAGGAAGACGGTCGAGAACACCGAAAGCGCGTAGAGGCCCACGCCAGAGGCGAGGCCGACGGCCAGCGCGGAGAGCATCACGACGGCGTCCTTGGGGTCGGCAATTTTCGAGCGGTACCGGATCAGGCTTGCGACGCCGACGATGCCGAACGCCCGCGCCAGGCTCGCGCCCACGACCAGCATGATGATGGCGCCGACGACGGCGAGGATGATTTGGGTCTGGATCACCGCCGGGTCGCGCTGTGGCGTGCCCCGTCGGCGCGGCCGCAGCGCCAGCGCCGCGCCCAGCGCCGCCGCGAGCGGCAGTCGAATCATCGCATCGTCGATCTCGTGGAGCGGGTGCGGCGGGTGGTTGTCGGTGTCGGGTCGCTGCTGGTCGGCCGCTCGCGCTGCTTCCGCCTGGGCCTCGAGATCACTGGGCGGCTGCGTGCTGGCGGTGAGCGAGAGCTGAGACGCGGCGAGGGTCAGCACCACGAAGGCCGCGGAGACGAACGGTCGACGGAGGCGAAGCAAGGATGTCATGTGGGTGCGATCAGTCCTTCAAGGCAAGGCCTTCGGCGATCTTCTGCTCCAGCCGGCGAACGAAGCGGCCGCCGATGACATCCGGATAGCCGGCGGCGCGGAACGCGTCGCGCATCTGGC
Organism: Vicinamibacterales bacterium; assembly: GCA_050744685.1. Taxonomy (GTDB): domain Bacteria; phylum Acidobacteriota; class Vicinamibacteria; order Vicinamibacterales; family 2-12-FULL-66-21; genus JACCXG01. The sequence continues at coordinate 1,531 of JBOGIX010000345.1, forward strand.
GGTCGTCGAGCGCCGCGAGGCGTTTGCAGATCCAGCGCACGTCGGCCGGCGTGATGCGCTCGAAGAGCCCCTTGTGGCGACCGCTGTACTCGAAGCGAACGTGACCGTTCTCGACGCCCTTGATGAACGACGTCTGCTCGAAGACGTCGATGTCGCCGCGAGGGGGATCGAGCATGCCCGTGCGGCCGAACGACTGCCCGAGATCCCGCGCGACGTACCAGCGCCGCGCGCCTTCCATGGGCTCATGGAGGACGTACAGCGCATTCTGCTCGTCTTTGAGATCGGAGTTGCCGAGCATGGCGTGCAGCACGAGGAGCCCGTTCATCTGCGGCGTGCCGGCGAACGGATTGCGGGAATACGACCACGTGCCCTGGGCGTCGAGACCGCGCAGGTCCGGCTTGCTTTCGCGGAAACGGGCCGGCAGCTGCGGGTTGGGCGAGGTCGCCTTCTCGGCGTGCCACTCGGCCAGGTAGTAGACGGGCGGCTGATGGTAACCAACGCCCCAGAGCAGGCGCGAGGCCGCCACTTCCGGGGCCGCTTCCGGCGGAAACTTCACGCTCCATTCACGGTCGTCCGGATCCGTCACGGTGTAACCGCGGCTGAACCCGCCGCGCTTGATCTCGATGACGGTGTACCGTGCCGCAGGATCCGGAGCCAGGCGTTTGCCGCCAACGCCCCAGTACAGATCGCGATTCGGTTCGGGCTCGACCCACAACTCGGCCATCGGCGTATTGACCGAAGCCGTTGCGGATCCCCCTGCAGACGTCACGCCCGGCTGACAGGCCATCACCAGCCCGGCTGTGGCAAGCGCCGCCAACGCCGCGTGCATGGGTGTGCCCGATTGCACGAGTCCTGACGCTCCTCTCCATCGCCGCATGAGGCGGCAGTTCCCGCCCGTTTGAGTGCAATTGCGGGGCCACGGAGCTGAGCGGTAATCAGTTGCCAGTTTCCAGTTACCGGTTTCCAGCGGTTCTTTTGAGGTGGTCAGTCGGAGGGTTCCATTTCCCGTTGCCAGTCAGCGCCGCAGTGGCGCACGGGCAACGCCAGCTGGTAACCACTGGAGAATCACCGGTAACTGACAACTGGTAACCATTGGGAGGATTACTGGAAACCGACAACTGGCAACTGGCAACTGGTAACTGCGTGATAGCGGTCTATCTAAAATCATGTGATTGCGGCTCCGGAGACGTGCCGCCGAGCGGGACGACGCGTTCGGCTTTGATCGAGGTCACGCCTTCCTGGATCTGCAGAACACCTTCGACCAGGAGGTAGGGCGAGCCGACGATCGTCGCGCGCTGTTCACCGAACAGGTCGGGACGGACAATGATGTTGGCGATGCCGGTTTCGTCCTCGAGCGTCAGAAAGACGAACCCTTTCGCCGTCCCCGGGCGTTGCCGGGTGATGACGGCGCCGGCCACGCGTACGCGGCGGCCGTGCTTGCCGCGCGGCAGGTCGATGGCACGCAGCACGCCGCGCATCGCCAGCTCCATCCGCCGAAGCGCCAGCGGGTGCGGGCCGATCGTCAGGCTGGTGCCCGCGTAATCTGCCATCAGCCGCTCCGGCGGCGTCATCGGACGCAGCGGCGAGTCCGGCCGTTCCGGCGCCACCTCGCGACCCGGCGTGCTGTGCGGCGATCGGGACGACACGGCCGTCTCGCGGGCCTCGTCGAACATTTCGCCGGCAGGACGGATCGCGCGCTCGATCTGCCACAAGGCGCTGCGCCGGTCGTGGCCGAACGCATTGAGCGCCCCGATCTCCGCGAGCGTGGCCAGCTCGTCGCGCCTGATGCCCGTTCGCGCGATCAGATCTTCGATGGAGGAAAAGCGACAATCCGTTGTTCGTTGTTCGCCCCCCGACCGGGCTCGGGGCAACCCTGAGCCTGTCGCCCCTCGACTCGGCTCGGGGCGACCCTGAGCCTGTCGAAGGGTCGAAGGGTCGCTGTTCGTTGTTCGCGGGTTGACGGTTCCGGGTTCACCGTTCGCGGGCGCGCCGTTCGCGGGTTCGCGATCAGCGAGATCGTCCCTCGACATCGTTCGCGACGTCGAGGAACGCCACTCGTGCGCGCAGATGTTGCAGAACGATCCGCCTTCCTGCGTCGCTTCGAGCATCGACGGATCGTCGCAGCCACACTTCGGGCACCGGTGCGGCGAGAGTTCGCCGTGTGCAGCCGCAACCGCCGGCGAGCCGGGGTGCGCCGACTCGCGCCGATGGCCCGCTGCTTCGATCGCCCGCCCAACCTCCTGCCGCAGGCCGTTCACATACATGAGGCCGAGCCGCACGCGGCCATCACCCATGACGTGACAGTGCCAGCCTGATTCCTGCACGTCGATCGGCGCGAAGCTGACGCCATGCCGCTGCGCGTCCTTGACGAGCGTGGCGGGATGGTAGAACCCCATCGGCTGGTTGTTCAGCATCGCCGTGTAGAACGCCGCGGGATAGTGCGCCTTGAGTTAGGCGCTGGCGTAGACGAGCAGCGCGAAGCTCGCCGCGTGGGACTCGGGAAAACCGTACAGCGCGAACGAGGTGATCGAGCGGATGATTTCCTCCGCGGCATCACCCGTGATCCCCTGGCGCGCCATGCCCGCGCGCAGCTTGCCTTCGACCTGCGCCATCCGCTTCTCGGAGCGCTTGAACCCGAAGGCGCGGCGCAACTCCTCCGCTTCGCCCCCCGAGAACCCGGCCGCCACCATCGCCATGCGGAGCAGCTGCTCCTGGAAGAGCGGCACGCCGAGCGTGCGCTGCAGGATCGGCTGCAGTGACGGATGCGGGTACACGACCGGCTCGGCGCCGCGCCGCCGCTTCAGGTACGGGTGGACCATCTGCCCGACGATCGGCCCGGGCCGGATGATCGCGACCTCGACCACGATGTCGTAAAAACAGGTCGGCCGCAGCCGCGGCAGCGTCGCCATCTGCGCGCGCGACTCGACCTGGAAGATCCCCACCGTGTCCGCTTCCTGCAGCATCTTGTAGACGGCCGGATCGTTCGGCGGCAGGTGGGCGATGTCCAAGTTCCGCTGTCCGTTGTTCGCTGTTCGTTGTTCGCCTGCCCTGAGCCTGTCGCCTCTCGGCTCGGCTCGGGGCGACCCTGAGCATGTCGAAGGGTCGAATGGCTGACCGCTGTTCGCTGTTCGTTGCTCGCTGTTCGTCGGTTCACGGTTCGGCGTTGGCCCCTCGACGTCACTGGCGGCGGGCCGGACGACGTTGTCGTTCACCAGCCGCAGCGCATCCTGGATCACCGCCATCATGCCGAGCCCGAGCAGATCCACCTTGATCAGGCCCATGTCGGCGCAGTCGTCCTTGTCCCACTGAATCACCACGCGGTCGGGCATGCTCGCGTTCTCGAGCGGGACGATGTCGTCGAGGCGTCCCTGGCAGAGGACCATGCCGCCGGAGTGCTGACCGAGATGGCGCGGCAGATCCTGGATGCGCTGCCAGAGCTGCCCGAACATCCGCACGGTCGGATCGCGCGCATCGATGCCGACCTCGCGCAGGTTGCGATCGAGCGTCTCCTGCGGATCGACGAACTCGAAATGATTCATGACCCTGGCCAGCCGATCGATCTGCGCCGGCTCGAGCGCGAGCACCTTCCCGACTTCCCGCGCCGCGCTTCGCCCGCGGTAGGTGATGACGTTGGCGGTCATCGCCGCGCCGAGCCGCCCGTACTTCTGGTAGACGTGCTGGATCACCTGCTCGCGGCAGTCGCCGCTCGGCAGATCGAGATCGATATCGGGCCACTCGCCACGCTCTTCCGACAGGAATCGCTCGAACAGCAGGTCCATGCCGATGGGATCCACGGCGGTGATGCCGAGGCTGTAACACACCGCGCTGTTGGCCGCCGAGCCGCGCCCCTGCACGAGGATGTCGTGCTGCCGGCAGTAATTCACGATGTCCCAGACGATCAGGAAGTAGCCGGCCAGATCCAGCTTGTCGATCAGATCCAGCTCCCGCTCGATCTGGCGCCGCGCGCGATCGTCGTAGGGGCGATATCGCTCCCGTGCCCCCGCCTGCGTGATCTTCCGCAGGAACGACGCCATCGACTCGCCGGACGGCACCGGATACTCCGGAAAGCGGTAGCCGAGATCCGACATGGTGTAGCCGATGCGGTCCGAGAGCCCCCGCGTGGCGGCCACGGCCGCCGGCAGATCGCTGAAGAGGCGGGCCATCGCGTCCGCCGGTTTCAGGTAGCGCTCCGCGTTGCACGCCAGCCGCCGACCGGCGCGCTCGAGTGTGGTCTTGTGGCGGATGCACGTCAGCACGTCGTAGAGCGGACGATCCGACGGCTCGGCGAACCGCACTCCGTTGGTGGCAATCACCGGCACGCGAAACGCGGACGCGAGATCGAGCAGGATCTGGTTGTCCCACTCCTGCTCCCGCAGCAGATGACGCTGCAGCTCGACATAGACCTGCGGCGCGCCGAACGTCCCGACGATGCGATCGACGAGGCCGCCGACGCCGAACCGCGGCGCGTTGATGGCCGTGCGGCCGACGAGCGCGATGAGGCCGCCGACACAGCCCTCGAGATCGTCGAAGGTGAGCGCCCCTTCCCCTTTGGCGGCGCGCAGCTTCATCGCCGTGACGAGCCGGCAGAGATGGCGATAACCCTCGCGCGACTCGATGAGGACGGGCAGCGTGAAGAGGCGCGGTTCGTCCGCCCCGGCCCGCAACGGCGGCGATCGTCTGGCGCGGGAGCCCGGCGCGCGACCGCTGACCGGCGCGGCAGACGTCATCGTGAGCTCCGCGCCGACAATCGCCTTGATGCCGGCGCGCTTTGCCGCGAGGTGCACGCGCGGCGCGCCGTACACGCCATCGCGATCGAGCACGGCGAGCGCCGGATACCCGAGCGCCGCCGCACGCTCGACCAGCGCCTCGGGCAGCGAGGCGCCGTCGAGAAAGGAAAAGGCGGAGGCGGCGTGGAGCTCGATATACATTTTTCAGCTTCCAGCTTCCAGCTTCCAGCTTCCCGCTGGCAGCTGCCGACTTCCGTTCCAGCTTTGGCCTCGAACCGCCTCCAACATTCCTGTGTCGAGCGCCGACGATGCTAACTACCGATAAAGCTGGCAGCTGCTGGAAGCTGGAAGCTGGAGGCTGGAAGCTGATTAATCCCCCACCCCGTCCATGAACCAGTGACCGGTGTCGCGATCGCGGAACAGGCGGCAGACCACGCCGTCGGCGAACGCCACGTCCCACTCGTCGCGATTCCAGCGGTCCGTGTTCCACCATTCCCCCGATGTGCGCCAGGGACCGGCGGCTTCGCGCACCTCGCCGCCCGGCATGCCGCGGCGATCGATGGCCACGCGCACGGGACGCCCCGCTTCGACGGCGACACGAATCGCCACCGGCGGACGAAACCGACGCAGCACGAACGGCAGGCCCTGGTCCGGGCGATCGGGTGACGTGGCTGACGTGGCCGGCGGCGCGTGACCGCATCCCGTGTCGCCGAACCGCACGGGCTGCAGCGAAAATCCGCCCGGCCGGTGCGAATCGATCAGGGCCGGCGAGCCGCAGCGCGTGTCCCCGACGAGCGCGCCGAGCCTCGCCATCAGCGTGGCGAGCGCTTCGGAAGACGGCACCGCGCGTTCGAGCAGCGAATACTGGATGATGCGCGCCGGCGCCGGATCGAGCTCCAGCGTGACCACGTCGACGGCGGCCGACGGCGGATGTGATTCGAGATCGAGCAGCAGCAGCGTCCGGAGCACGCGCGCGTCGCGCATGGCCGCCGGCAGCTGCAGCACCCGCGCATGCGTCGTCCGGTCGGTGAGCCGCAGGTCGAGGCGGATGGCAGCCGCGCCGCGATCGGCGCGCTCGAGCGCGGCCGAGAGCGGATCGAGCAGCCGCGGGAG
>JBOGIX010000346.1:0-6509 GCA_050744685.1 Vicinamibacterales bacterium
GAAGTACCCGTTGCACGAGACCACGATCGCCTTGTGCAGATCGACCGTGCCATGCGGCACGGTGTCGAGCGGATCGTCCCGGACCGGACGCTTCGAGCCGCGCACGTAATTCCCCACTCGCCCATCCGGCAGCCGCACGCACGCGAACGTGCCGCCGGCATCGGACCGCAGCGCTGCGGCGGCGACGACCAGCTTGTAGATTGACCCCGGCGGATACAGGCCGTAGCGCGATCGGTCGAGCAGCCGATCCTCGTGCTCCGCCTCGTCGGATGCGGCCGCGTCCGATTCCATGTCGGCGGCCTGCGGCCAGGGATAGCTGACGGCGGCCAGCACGCCGCCGGATTCAGGATCGATCACCACGACCGAACCGCGGCTGGCCTGCGTCGACTCGATCCGCCGCTGCAGCGCGGCCGCCGCCCGCAGCTGCAGTCCGGCATCTATCGTCGTCTTGATGTCGCGGTCGCGGGCGAGGATGGCTTTCACCGCTCGCGTCTCGCGATATCGGCTGCGCGCGAGCGGCAGCAGGTCTCGATAATCGCGGCGGATCGCCCGGTCGCGCGCGCCGCTCGACGGATTGGTGACGTCGACGACCTTCGCATGATCGTCATAACCCTGGAGCCGGCTGGCGCGGTCGCGCTCGAGATACGAGGAATTGCGTGCGCCCCAGTTCGCCTGTGTTCTCCAATCGCCCACGAGGTGAAAGCCGATGCCGCCAAGCGGATAGCACCGCCCGGCGTCCGGGTCGCAATCGTCGGGGATCGCAAGGCCGCCCTTCCGGTACGACGCCGCGAGGCCTGCGATCTCGTCAGGACGGCTGGTCGCAAGGGGCAGGCCTTTGCGATCGTAGATGCTGCCACGAGGGATCTGCCTGGCTGCCGCGAGCAGCCTGGGGTTGTACTCGAAGCGATAGCCCCCGTCCGCCTGTTCGCCAAGACTCGAGCGGGCCGCGTAGTCGTCGGCCTTCGGCACCTGCACCCACATCGCACGGCCCACGACGGTCGCGGCCGCGACGATGAGCACGCCGGCCAGGACGCGCACCGGACGGGCGAGGTGGGCACGCACGGCACTCTGCCTTCGCGCGATCCCCATCACGATGCCGGCGGCGGCGAGATTGGCCAGCATCGACGACTTGCCGTAGCTGAGGAACGGCGTCACCACGCCCGCGAGCGGTGCCAGGCCGAGCAGCCCGCCTGCAATCACCAGCGCCTGAACGACGAGCGCGAGCGTGAAGCCGGTCGCCACGAACGCGCTGTAGTCGCCCGGCGCCCGCATCGCGATGCGGAAGAACCGCCAGCAAAGCAGTACGTAGAGCGCGGCGACGACCGCCACGCCGGCAAAGCCGATCTCCTCGCCCACGACTGCGAGCACGAAGTCCGTGTGCCCGGCGGGAACGACCTGCGGCGATCCCAGGCCCTGGCCGAGCCCCCACGGTCCGCCCGTCGACAGCGCCCATAGTCCGTGCGCGATCTGGTTGCCGCCCGCGGCGCCGTTGTTCCACGGATCCGCCCAGATCATCACGCGCTGCCGAACGGTCGCGGGGAAGCCGATCCCGTAAGCGAGCGCGAAGCCGGCCGCCAGCATCGTGAAGCCGAGCACGACGAACGCCGCACGGCCGCGCGCGATGCCATAGAGCGCCAGGAACACGCACGACATGACGAGCGCCGGGCCGAGATCCTTCTGCAGGAAGAAGAACGCGAGCAGCAGCGACATGCTGACGAGCACGGGCGCCACGTCCTTCCATCGTGGAAGCTTCAAGCGCCCGATCCACGGCCGGGATTCCGGGGCCGGCTGCGACAGCTCGCGCAGGAACTCCAGCCGCCTCGCGAAATACGCGGCGAGCGACAGGATGACCAGCAATCGTATCGCCTCGACCGGCTGCACCCCGGCGAGGTTGACCTTGGCGCCGCTCGTTCCGGGCCCGCTGCCGAACACCAGCAGCAGCACACCCAGCCCGAGCGCGATCGCCAGCGGACCGATCACCGCTCGCCTCAACATGGACGACTCGATGTCGATCTCGCTCGCCGCCGCGAACAATGCCAGCCCCGCGACGACACCGATGACGAACGCCGAACCGATCATGGTGTCGCGCAGCGGATCGCGCAGCGCGATCATCGCCATCACGCCGATGCCGCACAGCACGAGCAGCGTCGGCAGGATCACGGGATCGTCGTGCACACGCCGCCAGCGCCGAACCAGGTGGACGATCCAGAACGCCGCAAGGAAGCAGGCGACGGCGAGCGCCACGCGGCGGCGGTACTCGGAGATCGTGCGCACCGTCAGCCGGGGCTTGATGGCGGCGAGGTCCGCGGACGTCAGGACGGGCACTGCGTCGAGCTGCGGCCGCCGTGCGAGACGCGCCCGCAGCTCGACATAGCGCGGCTCCTTCCGGATCTCGGAAGCCGGCAAGGTGACCGCTGCGAGGCCGCCGACGTGCTCGAGCGGTCGTTCCGCCGACGTGGCGCGGGCATGCAGCGCGCGGGCAACCGCCTGCCGCTCTCCCGGTTCGCCGAACATCGTCAACACGGGTTCGAGATCCGCGGGTGATCCAGGCTGGCGTAGGGAGCGCGTTGGCCCGGGCGAATCGATGTCGAGGCGCGCGATGCGCCCCGACACGGTCAGGACGATGCCGAGAAGGACGACGATGGAGGCGGCGAGCAACCCGACGAGCTCGACGTTGGCCGCGCGGATGCCGGTTCGCGGCCAGTCCCGCGGCAGCGTCTCGGTCGTGGACGTGATGACACGCATCACATCACCCAGGGAAACGAGAACACGGGATCGAGCTCGTCGCCGATCCGGTCCCTGTGGCTGCGGCAGTATTCCATGTTGGCCCGCGAGCGGCCGAAGTCCTGTATCGGCCCGAACCGCTCCACGCAACGTGCGTAATCGTCTCGCGCTTTCTCGAGCTCGACGCGACGCGCGTCTCCGGAGAGGGACAGGGCCCGGCGACGGGTGCGGTCGGCGCGCTTGAGATATCCGTCGCCCAGTTGCGCGCGCTCGCGGCGCCCGGGCACGTAGCCGCGTTTCTCGGCCCGTTCAATGGCCTCCGCCGCCAGCTCGACGTCGTCCAGCCCGTACGCCTGGATGTTGCTGATGCCGAGATACGGATCGAACGAGCTGTCGTCGAGCGCGGCGGCTTCCTCGAACCGGGCGATCGCCGCGCGGTAGGCCTCCCTGGATGCATCGGTGCCGCGGCGGTGCACACGCGACGCAAACCTGGCGAGGTGTGCCTCGCAGATGGCGCGCCGCGCCCGAAGCCGCGAGTCCCACGGATCGAGCTCGAGCGCCCACTTCATGGCCTCGTCCGCCTGCCGCCATTCCGCCGCGCTCATCGTCGGGCCGTCCCGCCGGTAGTCGGCGATCACCGTGTCGGTGAGCGCGACCAGCCGCTGCTTCAGCGGCTGATCCACACGTTTCCTGAGGCCCATGTCGAACAGGCTCCAGCTGCGAATGTCGTCGTACTGCCGGTATTTTTGCGCGATGGTTCGCCCTTCGAGCGACTGGATGCCGTGGCGGAACCGCTCCGCGGAGACCCAGGCGCCTCCTTCGGCCGCGACCATTGCGACGGCGGCAAGCTGTGCGACGAACCATGCGACGCGACGGCGCACGCGCGGCATCCGGGCTCGCACGGCCGGGACGCCAGCGACGGGTGTGACGGGATCCGCCACCGCGACCGCGCTGCCCCCCGCAACGGGAAACGGTTCGGTCGGCGGCACGACCTGCACGGGCCGATACGGCGCGCGGTCGGTCGTCGCCGATCGTCTGATCGGCACCGTCGGGGCGATCTCGTACTGCGCGGCTGCAGCGGGCGCGTCGCCGAGGAGAAACCTGTCGAGGTCCGATCGGATTGCGGCGGCCGTGGGATACCGGTGCTCGATCTGGTGCGCCATCAGCTTGCGGATGATGGCAGCCAGGTTCGGCGAACACGTGAGCGGCAGCGGTTCGGGCTGCGCGTTCGTGCGGATCGCCTGCTCGAGCTGGCTGCGCATGTGACGCGGCGTCAACGCGGGATACGGCAGGTGGCCGCTCACCATCTCGTAGAGCATCACGCCGAGCGACCAGAAGTCGGCGTGCACGTTCACCTGGCCGCCCGAATGCAGCCGCTCGGGCGACGCATACGCGACGGTGCTCCAGTTGTTGGTGGTCACCTCCGTCGTCTTTTCGAGCGCCTTGGCGATGCCGAAATCCAGCACTTTCATGTCGCCGGACGAGGCGATGAGGACGTGTTCCGGCTTGAGATCGGCGTGCACGATGCGGTCGTAACGCACGTCCTCGATCGTCGTCTCGAACTGGTGCGCCTTGTCGAGAAAGTCGCAGATGCCGGCGGCATGGCGGGCGGCGGCCTCCGGTGTGAGACCCTGCCGGATGCGTGTGGCCAGCGACTGCCCTTCCACGAACTCCATCGCGATGTAGAGGTGCTCGTTGTAAGGGCCGTATTCGTAGACCTCGGGGACCATGCCGTGCGCGCGCGCGAACCGCTGCTGCAGCATCGCGCCGTGGCGTTCCGCCTCGAGCCGCTCCCGCGCGTCGCCGGCGCTCGTGAGCAGCACCAGCTTCATCGCGACCTTGGCGTTGTCGCTGACGCGCCGTGCGAGGTACAGCGTGCCGAAGGTGCCACGGGCGAAACCCGCAGGGTCCTCCACGACGTACTGGCCGACTTTCCAACAGGGGGCCGTGGGTTGATCCATGGCGGCTACCGGAGGAGCGACGGCTCGCACGCAACCACGTAGTTGCCCGCGAGAAGCTGTTGGCGCACGGCTGGCGGCATTCCCTTGACGACCTCCGTACCAAACCCCGCGAACACGTTATTGCGGAAGACGGCCTGACTGGTGGGCGAGAGCGAGAACGGCACGTCGCCCGGACGCCCCGTGCGAAGGAAGACGTTGCCAGTGAGGCTGGCGTTCGACTCGTCGCCGAGCGCGACCGCGGGGCCTTGCACCGCGAACGTGCTGCCGCGCACCTGCACTCCGGCCGTTGGTGCGACGTCCACGGCGGCGCGCATCTCCCCCTTGAGCCAGAGCTGATCGAGCGTCACGCCTTGCCCGGTGATGCGGATGCCAATGCTGATCGGTAGTGCCGGCGTGGACTCGATGGTGATCCCCGACACGCTCGAGCTGGACGCGCCGAACGCGCTGATCGCCACGACCTCGCCACTCGCGTTCGACGGACGCGCCAGGACGACGGTTCCGGGAATTCTCGCGGCAAGGTCGACCCCGTTCGGGAGGAACACGCGCTCCTCGTACACGCCAGGCTCGACGCGCACCAGGTCGCCGGGCCGGGCGGCGGCCATGGCGTCGGCGATGCGCCTGAATCCCGTTGCGGCGGCCGGATCGACGACAAGCGGCGCCTGTCGATCCAGGGTCAGCGTGCCCATGCGCCAGGCGGCACCAAGTGCGGCAGCAATGCCGACGAGCGCGCCGGCAAAAAACCACGTCGTCCGGCTCCGGATCACGCGGCGGGCGAGGCTGCGGGACGGACGCGGCGGTTCGCCGGCCGTCCGCGTCTGCACCTGCCCCTCGTCCCGGGTACCGTCGGACGGCGCGGCCGTGCTGCCCTGCCCGGCGCGTTGCGCCCCGTCGACACGCTGCCGGCGAATCGCGGCTGCAAAGTCGGGCCCCTCCGCATACACCACGGTGACGTTGTCCTTGCCGCCGGCGTCGTTTGCGGCGGCCACGAGCGCGTCGGCCACTGCCTGCGGCCGCCCCGCGTACCGGTGGACGACAGCGTCGATGACCGCCGATGACACCATGTCGGTGAGGCCATCCGAGCACAACAATATGGCGCAGTCGCGATCGAACGGCTCGACGATGACCTCGACGAACTCGTCCTCGTCCTTGTCGCGGTACGCGCTGCCGAGATCGCGGAACACCTCGTTGCGCCGCGGATGGCGCATCGCATCCAGTTCGCTCAGCTCCTGCGCGTCCTCCCGCTCGCCCACTGGCGAATGGTCGTGTGTCAGCTTGCGCAGCCCGCCCGGACGCAGCTTGTAGAGGCGCGTGTCGCCGACGTGGCCGATCGTGACGGCGCCTTCCGCCACGATCGCCAGCGTGACGACGCAGGCCATGCCCCGCAGTGCCGGCGCGTCCTCCGCCCTGCGGAAGATTTCGTTGTTGGCAATTGCGAGTGCTTCACGCACGCGCTCGGACGGCGTGCCCAGCGGCCGTGCGAGCCGCTGCAGGATCACGTCGCGCGCGATGCCCGCAGCCACTTCGCCCGCCGCCTGTCCGCCGACGCCGTCGATCACGCCGTAGACGCCGCGGCTGGCGTCGACGAGCGGAAGGTCCTCGTTGTTCGTCCTGACCCGCCCGGGATCCGTCCGCCAGGCGGCGATCAACGAATCTCCGACGGCCACCGACAGCGCATCACTCATGATCGTGGACCCGGGCGAGGTAGACGAGCAGGCCGACGGCGCTCGCGAGCGATGCGAGGAACACGAAGTGCAGGAGCCACAGCAGCGTCATCATCGCGCGGCCGCTTCGAACTGCATGACGAGCGCGTCGGCGAGCGCAATC
>JBOGIX010000347.1:0-2433 GCA_050744685.1 Vicinamibacterales bacterium
GCGGCGCTCTATGCGGCAGTCGCCGCACGCGCGCGGCAGATCGCCGACGAGCGGTATCGCGAGGAGGTGTCGCGCCGAAAGCACGTCGACTACTTCACGTCGCTCACGCCCGGCGGACGGCCGCTCGAACCGCCCCCTCCTGGTTAGCACCGTCGCCCGCAACCCGCTGGCGCTTCCAGCCACCTCTACTGCCAGTTCGCTGCCAACGCGCGAACACCAGCGGCTACCGCGGTTTTCGCGCGCTTCGCACGTGCGACACGCTGTGCAGCCCGACAGGACTGTCGGTCCGGATCCGAAAATCGTTCGCCGGTCGTCGCGGCCGCCAGAGTCGACAGAGGTGGATCGCGAAGGCCGCCGCACCGCCGAAGCGACCGCGAATGCCGTGCGATTTGCACCCCGCCCGTCCTGATGATGTGATCGTGAAACATGGAAGAAGTCCGCCGAACCATCGACGCGATCTGGAGGATCGAATCGCCGCGGCTGATCGCCGGGCTGACGCGCATCGTGCGCGACGTCGGAGTGGCCGAGGACCTGGCGCACGACGCGCTCGTCGCGGCGCTGGAGCAGTGGCCGGCGGGCGGTGTGCCGCGCAATCCCGCCGCCTGGCTCATGGCCGCCGGCAAGAACCGCGCGATCGATTATTTCCGTCGCAACAAGCTGCTCGACCGCAAGCACGACGAGCTCGGCTACGAGCTGCAGGCTGAGCGCGAAGCGCCGGATCTCGATGCCGCGCTGGACGACGAGGTCGGCGACGATCTGCTGCGCCTCGTGTTCGTCGCCTGTCACCCGGTGCTGTCGACCGAGGCGCGCGTCGCGCTCACGCTGCGGCTTCTCGGCGGCCTCACCACGGACGAGATCGCGCGCGCGTTCCTCGTGCCCGAAGCGACGGTGGCCCAGCGCATCGTCCGCGCCAAGCGGATCCTGGCGGAGAAACGCATTCCGTTCGAGATGCCGCGCGGCGCCGAGCTGGCCGGGCGCGTGTCGTCGGTCCTCGAGGTGATCTACCTGATCTTCAACGAAGGCTACTCCGCGACCGCCGGCGATGACTGGATGCGCCCGGCGCTCTGCGAAGATGCGCTGCGGCTGGCGCGTATCGTTGCGCAGCTCGTGCCGGGCGAAGCGGAGGCGCACGGGCTGGCCGCGCTGCTCGAAATCCAGGCGTCGCGCGCAAAGGCGCGCATCGGGCCGTCGGGACAGCCCATCGTCCTCTTCGACCAGAACCGTGCGCTGTGGGATCGCCTGCTGATCCGGCGCGGCCTCGCCGCGCTCGAACGCGCCGAACGGCTTGGTGGCGAACGCGGCCCCTACACGTTGCAGGCGGCGATCGCCGCCTGCCATGCGCGCGCGCGAACGCCGGCAGAGACCGACTGGAGGCGCATCGCAACGCTCTATGCGGAGCTCGCGCGCGCGACGCCGTCACCGGTCGTCGAGCTCAATCGTGCCGTGGCCCTCGGCATGGCTGACGGGCCCGAGGCCGGCCTGGCCATGGTCGACACGTTGACCTCGGAGCCGCTGCTCAAGAGCTACCACCTGCTTCCTGCGGTGCGCGGGGATCTTCTGAAGAAGCTGGGAAGAAACGACGAAGCCCGCGCGGAGTTCGAGCGCGCCGCCGCGCTGACGCGAAATGCGCGCGAGCGCGATCTACTGCTCGAGCGCGCCGCAGGTTGTGCGTCCCAATCGAAGAGTGCTGAGGAGGTTGTGAAGGACGATCCTGGGGAGACGGCGGTTCAGTCCGGCGAAGGCTCCGGCGCGTAGTAAGTGAACTTGCGTTCGTAGTCGAGCGTCATCCCGAACGGAAAACGTCCGTACGGCCAGAAGATCACCCGCGACGGCCGTGCGGCCGGCGGCAGCGCGGCGACGATGCCCGGTTCCAGCGAGGGCGGTATCTCCGAGCCGGCCAGCTGCACGTGAAGCGTGCACGCCTCGCCCGAGAACTCCACGCGAAACGCACCGGTGACGTGCGTGGCTGCGGCAGGGTCCGAGTACAAGGCGTCCTTGTAGACGCCGACGTGGCAGCCGTTCGGCAGCGCCTCTTTCGATCGCCCCCGAAGCGCCACGAGATGGTCGGGCAGCCCGCTGATCTCGCCGGTGCGCGCCTGGCGCACGAGATCGCCTGCGAGCTCACGATCGAGCAGCCTGGCCACGTCGCCGGTCTGGTAGCGAAGCAACGGAATCGGCTGCGCCGGATCCAGCATCGAGATCGTGAGCGCGCCGAAGCCCGACGCGTCCGGGTCGACGATCTCGATGAAGGTGCGCAGCGGGTTGAAGGTCAACACCATCGGGGCGGGAGTCGGTGTGGAACCCGTCCCGAACAGCGCCCGCGCAAGCCCCCGATCCGCGATCGAGGCGCGGCGGATCGCGATGGTTGCCGGCGTTTCGAAACAGAGGTGCAGACCGAGCTCGCCGGCGCCGAACGACGACATGATGTAGCCC
>JBOGIX010000348.1:0-5135 GCA_050744685.1 Vicinamibacterales bacterium
CGGCAGAACGCGCCGGGCGCCACGCCTGCGTGGGAGGTCTTTCCGATTTCCGCCGAACCCACGCTTCACCGCATCAAGTGGGCGGACGTCGACGGCGACGCGAAACAGGAGCTCGTCGTGGCGCCGCTGCACGGCCGCGGCGCCAAGGGCCCGAACTGGGACGGTCCGAGCGCGCGCCTGTTGGTATTCGACGTGCCGTCAAAACCGCAGGCCGACACATGGCCGATGGAGGTCGCGGGCGAGGCCAATCACATCCAACACAATTTCCTCGCGACGAACCTGGACAAGGATCCGCAGGAGGAGCTCGTCACCGCGAGCAAGGAAGGGCTGACCGCCTGGCAGCGCGGCAAGGACGGCAAGTGGACGCACACGCTCCTCGGCGAAGGCGCCCCCGGCGAGGTCAAGCTCGGTCGCGTCGGCGGCCGCCGGATGCTGGCGACCGTCGAACCCTGGCACGGCGCGAACGTCGCGGTGTATGCGGAGCGACCGACGGGCCCCTGGGCAAAGACCACGATCGAGACGGCGCTCACCGAAGGCCACGCGCTCGGCTGGGCCGACTTCGATGGCGACGGCAGCGACGAGCTCGCCGTCGGCTGGCGCCGCGGCCCCAACCCGGGCATCGCCATCTATTTCGTCGATCGCGAAGGCGCGCTGAAGTCCAAGATGATGGTGGACGAAGGCGGGATGGACACCGAGGACCTGATCGTCGGCGACTTCAACGGCGACAAACGCCCCGACATCGTGGCCGCCGGGCGTGCGACACGGAATATCAAGATCTACTGGGCGACAGGAGCATCGAAGTAGACGCTCTTCTGCAATGCCATGAATGCCATGAATGCTCATGAATGAGGTTCAGGGCGGGAGCGAATTCCTGCGCCGATGCCTCGCAGGATCCCATGATCATTCATGGCATTCCTGGCATTCATGAGCATTCATGGCATTTCAAGATCGAAGCAGAGAAGCCCCCTGCTGCACCTTCCGTATCGCCTCGGCGATGTCGTCCATGTCCTGACGCGGGCCGAGCAGCATTGTCTGCGTGAGCCACACGGCCTGCGCGCACAGCTTCTCGTTTTCCGGGCAGCGCGTGCGCTCGCGCCAGCTGGCCAGCCGCGCCTTTGAGTAGATCGCCTGAAAGCCGCGGCTCGAGAGCGCCTCGTCCAGAAAAGGCTCCTTGTCGAGCGGCGAATAGCCGGCCGAGGCGGGCACGCCTTCCGCGGCGAGTGCTTTCAGGAACGCGGCACGCGAGAGGCCTGCGAACTGGTGGGGATCGTAACGGAACATGTAGAGGTGATAGGCGTTGCGCGTGCAGCCCGGATACATGCGCGCGGGCGTGATGCCGGGGACCTCGCTCAACTGCTTCGTCAGGTAGGCGGCATTCGCGGAGCGCGTCTCGGACTGGGCCTCGAGGCGCGTCATCTGCGCCATCAGCAGCGCCGCCTGAAACTCCGTCATGCGGAGGTTCGCGCCAGGGCCGTGATACGAGAAGCCGTCACCGGCGCCGCGGCGGCCGCGGCTGTTATTGTGAAAACGGTAGCAGGCCTCGGCGAGCGCCCCGTCGTTCGTCAGGATGGCGCCCCCTTCGCCCGAGTTCAGGTTCTTGCTCGCCTGGAAGCTGAAGCACCCCGTCGTGCCATGGGTCCCCACCTTTCGGCCGCGCCATTCCGCGAGGTGGGACTGGCAGGCGTCCTCCACGACCGGCAGGCTGCGCGCCCTGGCCACGTCGAGGATCGCATCGAGATCCGCCGCCCCTCCACCGAGATGCACCGGCATGATGGCGCGGGTCTTGTCCGTGATGGCCGCCGCCACTTTGCGGGCGTCGATCTGAAAGGTCTCGAGGTCGCTGTCGACGAACACCGGCAGCGCATGCATGAGCAGCACGGCGTTCACGGTGGCGACGAACGTGTACGGCGGCACGATGACCTCGTCGCCGGGGCCGATGCCGAGCGCGGACAGCGAGATGATCAGCGCGCTCGTGCCGTTCGCCGTCGCCAGGCAGTGGTTCGCGCCGGTCAACGCGGCGTACTGGCCCTCGAACGCCGCGACGTTCTCGCCGCGGAACCACTTGCCGCTTTTCACGACATCGAGGAGGGCCTTCTCTTCACGCGCGTCGGCGATCGGCCATGCCGGGAACCGCGTGCGGCGCACCGGCGTGCCGCCGAGGAGGGCTGGCTTGGCCGACGACTTCGCGACGACCGTGGACTGCGAAGATGCGCGCGGTCCCGCCCCTGCCTTCCCCCGGCTCGACAGCCCAGCGCCGGCAGTGACGGCTCCGATGAACTTTCTGCGGCTCAGTGTCTGCTTCATGGCGTCCTCGCAACATCACGCCTCGTACGAGGCCTCGGGGGAATACTTGCACGACAACTCCCAACTTCCAACTCCCAACTCTCAAGGCGCGTGGATCGAAGCCGATGGGTGAAAATCACTGGCATTGGCTGATTGGGTCGTCCTTCACCCCGCTCTCGCGCGCCGCGCGCCTTGGGAGTTGGAAGTTGGAAGTTGGGAGTTGAGGAGAAGGCCCGCCCCATCTGCTACCCTACGCGCGGAGACAAAGCCTCATGACCCATTCTGCACGGATTGCGAGCGCGCTGCTCGCTGCGCTCATCCTCGTCGGCGCCGGACACAACCACCTCTCAGGACAAGCCAAACCGGCCGCCGGCGGCACGTCGACGACACGTGAGTACACGCTGGTGTCGACCATCCTCGGCTACCGCGGGCAGGGCGGAGAGATCGACGGCATCCGCAATCCCACCCTCTGGGCCACGGCCGGCGACACGGTGCGGATCACTATCGTCAATGGCGAGTTGATGGTGCACGACGTGGCGCTCGAGAAGCACGGGGTCAAGAGCGCGGAGATCCTGGAGAAAGGGGCGACGACCACGCTCTCGTTCACCGCGAAGGAGTCCGACACCTACTACTGCTCCCTGCCGGGGCATCGGGCCGCGGGCATGGAGGGGCGGCTGGACGTGTCCGACGCGCCCCGGGTCACGTCCGAAGGGGTGGCGCCGCAGGTCGATGGCCGCGCGTTGAACCTGGGATTCGAGAGCGGGACGCTCGATGACTGGAAAGTCAGCGGCGACGCGTTCACCGTGGTCAAGACGGATCCGGCCGACGACCGCGCGTCGGAGAAGCGGCGCGGTCAGGCGGGAGCGTACTGGGTCAGCAGCGGCAGCGCGGACGGCGCACGCAAGGGCACGTTGACGTCCGTGCCGTTCCGCATCACGCATCCCTATGCGAGCTTTCTCGTGTCGGGCGGCGCCTTCGCCAGCACGCGGGTCGAGCTCGTGCTCGCCCCCGGTGGTGAGGTGATCTACACAATCTCGGGCGCCGAGCGCGCCATGCTGCGCCCGGCAGTGGTCGATCTCAGGCCCCACGCGGGCAAGGACATGCTCGTCCGCGTGGTCGACGATGAAACCGGCGCGCCGACCGCGGTCTACATCAAGGCCAGCCCCTGGGCGCACATCAACTTCGACGACTTCAGATTCCACGAGACACGGCCGTTCTTCCCCGGCGAGGTCAAGCCCACGGAGATGACGCTGCTGCCGCCGATGGACGACGTGCTCCATGCGGGGCTGTCGGGCGAAGAGGCGGCGCGCGCGATGACGGTGCCGGAGGGATTCTCGGTCACGCTGGCCGCCGCGGAGCCCGCGGTCGTCCGTCCTATCGGATTCACCATCGACGATCGTGGACGGCTCTGGGTCGCCGAGGCCCGTACCTACCCGGTGCGCGCCGAAGAAGGCAAGGGGCAGGACCGCATCCTCATCCTGGAAGACACCGACGGCGATGGACGCCTCGACCGCCGCAAGGTCTTCATCGAAGGATTGAACCTCGTCAGCGGCATCGAGCTCGGATTCGGTGGGGTCTTCGTGGGCGCGGCGC
Organism: Vicinamibacterales bacterium; assembly: GCA_050744685.1. Taxonomy (GTDB): domain Bacteria; phylum Acidobacteriota; class Vicinamibacteria; order Vicinamibacterales; family 2-12-FULL-66-21; genus JACCXG01. The sequence continues at coordinate 3,877 of JBOGIX010000348.1, forward strand.
CCAACCTGCTGTTCATTCCGATCGAGCCCGGCACCGATCGGCCGGCCGGGCCACCGAAGGTGCTGCTCGACGGATGGGGATACCACGACACCCACGAGATGCTCAACTCGTTCACGTGGGGGCCCGACGGCTGGCTGTACGGCACGCACGGCGTGTTCACCCACTCGAACGTCGGAAAGCCGGGCGCTCCCGACAGCGAGCGCCAGAAGTTGAACGCCGCCATCTGGCGTTTCCACCCGACGACGGAGAAGTTCGAGGTGTTCTCGGAAGGCACGAGCAACCCGTGGGGACTCGACTTCAACGACTACGGCCACGCGTTCACGACAGCCTGCGTTATCGAACACCTGTATCACGTGGTGCAGGGCGCGCGATACAAGCGGCAGGCGGGCAAGCACTTCAACCCGCACATCTACGACGACGTCAAGACCATTGCCGATCACGTGCACTGGGTCGGCAACCGGGGGCCGCACGCCGGCAACCAGCGGTCGGGAGCGGCCGGGGGCGGACACGCACACGCGGGCGCGATGATCTATCTCGGCGGCGACGGCTGGCCCGCGGAATACCGCACGTCGATCTTCATGAACAACATCCACGGCCACCGCGCCAACACCGATTTGCTGAAGCGCAAGGGATCGGGCTACACCGCGGCCCACGGCCCGGACTTCCTCCTCGCCAACGATTCGTGGAGCCAGATGCTGAACTTCCGCTATGGTCCCGATGGATCCGTGCACGCGATCGACTGGTACGACAAGAACCAGTGCCACAGCAGCAACCCGGAGATTCATCAGAAGACGCTCGGCCGGATCTTCAAGATCCGCCACGAGAGCGACAAGTGGGTCCGCGTCGACCTGCAGAAGAAATCATCCGAAGAGCTCGTGGATCTGCAGCTCCACAGGAACGACTGGTACGTGCGGCACGCTCGCCGCATCCTCCAGGAGCGCGGGCCGAATCCGAAGGTGCACGCGCGGCTGCAGACGATCCTGCGTGAGAATCCGGACGTCACGCGGAAGCTCCGCGCGATCTGGGCGCTGCACGTCACCGGCGGGTTGAACGATGCCGACAAGGTGAAGCTGCTCGATCACGAGAGCGAATACGTCCGAAGCTGGGCGATTTACCTGCTGGTCGAAGGGCGCAACCCGCCGGGCGACGCCGTACGAGCGTTCGCCAGGCTGGCGAAGCAGGACGAGTCCGCGCTCGTCCGGCTGTACCTGGCGAGCGCGCTGCAGCGTGTGCCCGTCGAGCAGCGATGGGAGGTGCTC
>JBOGIX010000349.1:0-3118 GCA_050744685.1 Vicinamibacterales bacterium
GTTCCGCCGCTCGGTGATCGATGCCTGCCGCGCGCACGACCTCGCGGCGATGCCCGGCTGCTTCACGCCCACGGAAATTCTCGAGGCCTGGGACGCCGGCGCCGACATCGTCAAGGTGTTCCCGGCGACGACGCTGGGGCCGTCGTACTTGAAGGACGTGCGGGCGCCGCTGCCGCAAGTCAAGCTGATGCCGACTGGCGGCGTGACGGTGGACAATGCCGGCGACTGGATCCGCGCCGGGGCCGTGGCCGTTGGTGTGGGCTCGTCGCTGCTCGATACGAAGGCGATTGCGTCGGGGGATTTCAAGGTACTCCGCGCGCTGGCGGAGCGGATGGTGGCCAACGTGCGCGCCGCGCAGGGGCGGCAGTAGATGTCGAAAAAGGTCATTACATTCGGCGAGATCATGCTGCGCTTGAGCCCGCCCGGGTTCGAGCGGCTGCTCCAGTCGCCCATGCTCGTGGCGACGTTCGGCGGCGGTGAAGCGAACGTGGCGGTAGCGGCGGCCGCCTTCGGCCTCGACAGCACCTACATCACCGCGGTGCCGAAGCACGCGATCGGCGACGCCGTCATCCGTGCACTGCGGGCGGAGGGCGTGCGCACCGATCTCATCGTCCGCAGCGGCAGCCGGCTCGGCGTCTACTACGCGGAAACCGGCGCCAGCCAGCGCGCCTCCAACGTCATCTACGACCGCGCGAGGTCCTCGATCAGCGAGATGAAGCCGGACGCCGTGGACTGGAACGCCGCCTTCAAGGGAGCCGACTGGTATCACGTCACGGGCATCACCCCGGCGCTCGGCCCGAACGGCGTCGAATCGACCCGGGTGTCGATCGCGGCGGCGAAAGCCGCCGGCGTCACGGTGAGCGTGGATCTCAACTTCCGCAAGAAGCTGTGGACGGAGGCCGAGGCGCAGAAAGTCATGGGTCCACTGATGCGCGACGTCGACGTCGTCATTGCCAACGAAGAAGACCTGCAATCGGTGCTCGGGGTGCACGTCCCCGGCACGGACGTGACCAGCGGCCAGCTCAATATCGAGGGATTCCGTGAAGCCGCGGAGCGAGTGACACGCGACTTCGGCCCGAAGATGGTGGCGATCACGCTCCGCGAGAGCGTCTCGGCCAGCGACAACGGCTGGAGCGCGGTGCTCTGGGACGCCGGGACCAGCACGCTGCACCGCAGCCAGCGTTACGACGTGCGGCTCGTCGACCGCATCGGCGGCGGCGACAGCTTTGCGGGCGGGCTCGTCTACGGCCTCGTCACCGGCCGCGGTCCCGAAGCCTCGCTGCGCTTTGCCGTCGCCGCCAGCGCGCTCAAGCAGACGATCCCTGGCGATTTCCTCCGTGTCACGGTGGAAGAAGTGGATCGCCTCGCGGGCGGGGACGCGTCAGGGCGGGTGCGACGATAACCAGCTTCCAGCTTCCAGCTTCCGGCTTCCAGCTTCCGGCTTCCGGCTTCCCGCTTCTGTGACGATCCCCACGACCCGGTTGCGGCCGACGGCATATCATGGCAGCACTCACAAGCCCTTGGCGCGGACGGGTGCCTACGCCGCGCCCCGGTCAATGAGGCACGACAGGATGCAGCATGACTCAACACAGCACCGACGGCGTGTCCTATTCGGGCGACCATTTCAGCAGCGAGTTCATTGATTTTCTGGTGCAATCTCCGACGGAGATGCTCCTCGGCGCCGAGGGGCCGGCGGGGCCTGACACGATCACGCTCACCAACGACACGCCGGAGTCGGCATTCAGGCGGACGTGGGCTGAATTGACCGCGGACCCCAAGTTCGCGGCGGCGCTCGAGAGCCAGGGGCACAATCTCGACACGGCCTTGGCCGAGTTCAATCGAAGGCTTGCGGCGCCAGTACCGCCGGCGCTGGACCAGCGGGTGGCTGGCACTCTCACCGGCAGCTACCAGACCAGAGCCGAGGCTGACGGCTACGTTCATTACATCGACGACAAGCCGATTCTGACGATCAAGAATACGGTCGCCTCTGCTCCCCTCGTGTCCAGCAACGCCGAGATTGCGCTTCAGGTGGTGTTCGTCGTCGTCGACGTCCTGAGCGTCGTCGCCGCGATCGCCGGGATCATGATTGAAACCCAGAAGAGCGTCCTCGTGAAGGCGGTGCAGCCGTCGCTGAAGGATTACATCAAACAGTTTTTCAGCCGGCAGGCCGCGCGGGAGTTCCAAGGGTTGAAGGACAAGCTGAAGGGCGTGAAGAAGACGGAGGAGACGGTCAAGCTGATTCAGAGCGTGCTGTCGAAGCTGCGTGGCGGGGGGGCCGGTCTCAAGGACGTGGCGACGGCGTTCCTGTCGTCTCAATCTCCGCTCGAGATCGCGATCGACGTCGTACAACTGCTCGCGTCGATTGCGCTGATCCTGGCCACCGCGGGATCGGCGCTGGTCGCGAAGGTCATCCAGCTGGCGGTCGCGATCGCGTTTCTCGTCAGCGACGCAATCGCACTCGCGGTCGCGCTCGAAAAGCCGCGCGTCGCACATTGAGCCGCACTCGAAACGGTCGTCATGCCGAGACTCATTGCCTCCCCTTCGGTCATTCACGCCGCCGGCAACAAGCCAAAGCGCATCGAAGAGTACGCCGGACGGGTGAACAGCGGGCATGATGCCGTGAGCGTCGCCCGCATGCAGTCACCCGAGGGCTGGCAGGAGCCGGGGCAGCGTCCGGACTTCGAGGAGATCACGGTGGTGCTGCGCGGCACGCTGCGGGTCGAGTCGGAGGGGGGCGGCGTGCTGGACGTCAGCGCCGGGCAGGCCGTCGTGACGGCGCCGGGCGAGTGGGTCCGCTACAGCACGCCGCTGCCCGGCGGCGCCGAGTACGTGGCCGTTTGCCTGCCGGCGTTTTCGATGGAGACGGTGCGTCGGGATGCCTGAACGGCCGGATCCAGATCGCTGTTCGCTGTTCGCTGTTCGCTATTCGCTGTTCGCTGTTCGCTGTTCGGCGATTCGGAAACGCGGGGGGGCGGCCGGCAAACAATCGACAACGGACGGCAAGCAGCGGACAGCGAAAACGTCGCAGTGCGCCAGCGCCGCAGCCGCCGCAAGATGCCCCCCAGGCAGCCCGGGGCCGCGCCGCGAGGCCGCAGCCGCCGCAAGATGCCCCCCAGGC
>JBOGIX010000350.1:0-5806 GCA_050744685.1 Vicinamibacterales bacterium
CTGCAGGATCTCGAGCCGTTCCATCCCGATCGCGTCGTCTCGCGTGTGCTCGGCATGGGCGACGTGTTGTCGCTCATCGAAAAGGCGGAAGAAGCCGTTACGCAGGAGGACGCGGAGAAGCTCGAAGAGAAGATCCGCAAAAACCAGTTCACGCTCGAGGACTTCCGCGATCAGCTGCGCACCATCAAGAAAATGGGGCCGCTGGAGCAGATTCTCGGGATGTTGCCCGGGATGGGCAACCTCAAGGAGCTGGCGGCGAACCGCGAGCAGGTCGACGACAGGCAACTGGCCCGCGTCGAGGCGATCATCAACTCGATGACCGCGAAAGAGCGCCGGAACCATCAGCTGCTGAACGGCAGCCGGCGGAAGCGCATCGCGAAGGGAAGCGGCGCGACCGTCGAGGACGTCAACCGGCTGCTGAAGCAGTTCGTGCAGATGCAGAAGATGCTGAAGCAGCTCGGCGGCATGGCCGGACTCGGGGGCGGCAAGAAGAAGATGCGCGGCCTCGGGATGAAGGGAATGATGGGACGGTAGTCGGCGCGAGCGGGGCCGCCCCGCGAGCATGTGAAGAGCGCTGCGGCACGGCGGCCCGGCGCGCATCAAGAGGAAGAGTTTCGATGCTAGCGATTCGTTTGAGACGTACGGGTTCGAAGAAGCGCCCGTTCTACCGTGTGGTGGTCACCGATTCGCGCACGGCGCGCGACAGCAGCTTCGTGGAGGTGCTCGGCTTTTACAACCCGCGCACGAAGCCGGAGACGCTGAACGTGAAGCGAGATCGGCTCGAGCACTGGCTGAAATCGGGCGCGCAGCCGTCGGACACCGTTCGGACGCTCGTGGCGCGCATGCCGCCCGCGCCGGCGGAAGCGTCTGCCGAGGCCGCAGCGGCCGAACAGCCCGCGTCGTGAGCCGCGCGCGGGACGTCGTCGAGGTGGTGGCCCGGGCGCTGGCCGATCGTCCGGACGAAGTGCGCGTTACCGAAGCGGTGCATCGCGGCCAGACGCTGCTCGAGCTGTTCATGGCGCCCGGCGATCTGGGCCGCGTCATCGGCCGCCAGGGGCGGACGGCGGCGGCGGTGCGCACGCTCGCGTCGGCGACCGCCGAGCTCGAAGGGCAGAAGATCACGCTCGAGTTTCGCGACCGCGACTGAACGGCGAGTTGTCACTCGCGGCGGGCTGTGGCGGTCTGCGAACAGTCCCCGAGGCGAGAATGCCTGCCGCAAGGTGGCCCCTTGGCGGCAACAGGCCGGCCGCGAGGACGAGAAATGGATTTGTTGCTCGTCGGCAGGGTGGCGCGCGCGCACGGTAACCGGGGACAGGTGATCGTGAACCTGGACACGGACTTTGCCGAAGAACGGTTCCGGGTTGGTGGCGTGCTGCTCGTCGGCCCCGACCACACGCCGCGCGCGATTCGCGCGGTGCGCTTTCATCAGGGACGGCCGGTGATCGCCCTCGAGGGCATCGAAACGATGAACGATGCCGAAGCGCTGGCCGGCCAGGAGCTGAAGGTCGACGCGGCGACGCTGGCGCCGCTGCCGCATGGCACGTTCTACCACCACGATCTGGTCGGCTGCGAGGTGCGCGACCTCCACGATCGACACATCGGCACGGTGACGGCGGTCGAAGGGGCGATGGAGATGAGCCGCCTCGTGGTGGCGGGTGCGGCTGGGGAAGTGCTGATACCGCTCGTCAGCGACATCTGCACGAACGTCGATCTCGACGTACGGCGAATCCGTGTGAGCCTGCCGGAAGGGCTGGTCGAGCTGAACACCGGACGCGGATGACCTTGAATGCTGAAGATCGACATCGTCAGCATCTTTCCGCGCATGGTGCAGGGCCCGCTCGAGGAAGGCATCGTCGGGCGGGCGATTGCGCGAGGGCTGCTGGACGTGCGCGTCCACGATTTACGCGCGCACACGACGGACCGGCACCGCGTGGTGGACGACGTGCCGTTTGGCGGCGGCCCGGGGATGGTGCTGAAGCCGGAGCCGCTCTTCCGCGCTGTGGATGCGATCAGTGTCGAGCGCGGAGCGCCGTCGGCCATCGTGCTGACGTCGCCGGATGGACACCGGTTCTCGCACGTCGACGCGGAACGTTTGAGCCGGCTGCCGCACGTCGTCATCCTGTGCGGGCGGTACGAGGGGGTCGACGAGCGCGTGCGGCTGCACCTCGCGACCGAGGAGATCTCGATCGGCGACTATGTGCTGTCGGGTGGTGAGCTGGCGGCGCTGGTGGTGGTCGACGCTGTGGCGCGTTTCGTGCCGGGGGTGGTCGGGGACGCGGATTCGGTCGCGCGCGATACGTTCGCGCGAGGGCTGCTCGATTTCGCCCAGTATACGCGGCCGGCGGAGTTCCGCGGGCTGAGCGTGCCGGCGGTGCTGACCTCCGGTCATCACGCCGAGATCGAGCGGTGGCGGCGACGCGAGGCGCTGCGCCGGACGATCGAGCGGCGGCCGGATTTGGTGTCGGATCCGTCGGCGCTCGATCCGGACGACCGCGAGCTGCTGAAGGAATTGTTGGCGCACCGCAAGGTGACCTCGTGAGCTGCCCCAGGCCGCCCGCGAGGACAAGGTGGAGAGCACCGCAAGGTGACCGCGAGAGCTGCCCCAGGCCGCCCGCGAGGACAAGTAAAGAAGGAGCATTGTGATGACTGCCGTTGAAACCGTCGAGCAGGGACAGCTCGCGTCCCGCCCGGCCATCAAGCCCGGCGAGACCGTGCGCGTGCACGTGAAGGTGCGCGAAGGAGACAAGGAGCGCATCCAGGTATTCGAGGGGATGGTGATTGGCATGCACCGGGGCGGCGCGCGCGCAACGTTCACGGTCCGGAAGGTGTCGTTCGGCCAGGGTGTCGAACGCATCTTTCCGCTGCATTCGCCGGTGATCGACAAGATCGACGTGCTCCGCACCGCACGCGTGCGCCGCGCCAAGCTGTACTTCCTGAGGAGCCTCAAGGGCAAGGCCGCGCGCATGAAGGAACAGAAGCGACCGGTTTAGCAGCTTCCAGCTTCCCGCTTCCAGCGGAGATGCGGGAATGCGGGAGCTGTCAGCAGCTGGAGAGCTCGTATCGGCGGGAAGCAGGAAGCTGGTAGCTGGAAGCTGATTGCTGATGGCAAAAGTCAGGGCATTCAGGACGCTCGAAAACGCGTTCCGGCGGATCGGGTTCAACTATGTGGCAGGCGTCGACGAGGTCGGCCGCGGCTGTCTGGCCGGGCCGGTGGTCGCCGCCGCCGTGGTGCTGAACCCGGACCGCTACGTGCCCAGGGTCTGCGATTCGAAAACGGTGACGGCGCTCGAGCGCGAGCGGTTGTACGACCGCATCGTGCGCACGGCGATCACGTGGGCCGTGGCAGCGGCCGATCCCGACGAAATCGATCGCATCAACATCCATCAGGCGTCCCTTCGAGCGATGCAGCGAGCGGTGTTGTCGCTCTGTCCCGGACCCGACTGCGTGCTGGTCGATGCGTTCCGCATACCGGATCTCCTGATGGCCCAGCGCGCCGTCGTCCACGGCGATTCGCGGTGCACGGCGATCGCCGCGGCGTCAATCGTGGCGAAGGTCACGCGCGATCGGATGATGCAGGAGCTCCACAGCCGCGATTCGCGGTACGGGTTCGACAAGCACAAGGGGTACGCCACCCGCGACCATCTCGACGCCGTGGCGCGCTTCGGCTATTCCGACGTGCATCGCCGGTCGTTCCGGCCGCCGTCGCTGTTTGACAGGATGGAGTCGTAGCCTGGCGACCTTCTTCGGGATCCACGGTCTCGTTCGCGACGCGCCCGCCCGGCGGATGGAGTAACGTCGGTGGCCTTCGACCGCGAAGACACGCTCAAGAAAGCGGAAAAGCTGCTCCGGCAGGGGCGGGTCGAGCCCGCCATCGCCGAGTACCTCCGCCTCGCCGAGGCGGACCCGTCCGACTGGATGACGGCGAATACGCTCGGCGACCTCTACGTCCGGGCCGGCCAGTCGGACAAGGCCGCGGCAGAGTACGCCCGCGTCGCCGATCACTTCGTGAGCGAAGGCTTTTACCCGAGAGCCGCCGCGATCTTCAAGAAGCTCCTCAAGCTGAATCCCGAAGACGAAACTGCGCAGCTGCAGCTCGCTGACATCTCGCAGCGGCAGGGCCTGCTCGCCGACGCGAAGGCGCAACTGAACGCCGTTGCCGCGCGCCGCCGTGCGCGTGGGGACCGCGCGGGCACCGCTGCGATCGTGGTCCTTCTCGGGGACGTCGATCCCAACGACTTCGAGGCGCGGGCGACGGCGGCCCGTACCGTGGCCGAGATGGGAGATGACCAGGCGGCTGCCGCACGGTATCGCGCGATCCACGACGATCTGATCGAGAAGGATCGGCCGGCCGAGGCGCTCGAGGCGCTGCGCCAGGCGGTGGCGCACAACCCACACGACCAGGAGGGCCGCGTCGCACTGGCGAAAGCGGCCGTGCAGGCGGGCGACGCGGAGGGCGCACGGGCGTACCTGGATCGTGCGACTGCGGGCCACGATCCCGCGCTTCTCGCCGCGCTCCTCGAGATCGAGCTGAAGGCGAACCGCCTGTCCGAGGCGCGCGACCTCGTGCCCGTGCTGCTCGCGATTGACAGGGCGGAACGTCAACGGATTCTCGACATCGCCTGGACGGCGCTCGACGGCAGCCCCGATGCGGCGTTCGCCCTGATCGACGCGCTCGCTGACTCCGCCGCGGCCGATCATGAATTCCACGCGGCCGCCGATCTGCTGCAGGCATTCGTGACCCGCGTGCCGAACCACGTCGCTGCACTGCTCAATTACGTGCGCGTGTCGGTCGAGGGGGGCCTCGACGACCGGGTGAACGAGGCGCGCGGCCAGCTCACTGACGCTTACCTCTCAGCCGGACAGGCGGCCGAGGCTCGCGCGGCGGCGGAGGACCTGATCGCGCGGGAGCCCTGGGAGCGCACGCACATGGAGCGCTTCCGGCGCGCGCTCGTGATGCTGCGCATTTCCGATCCCGATACGGTCATTGCCGATCGCCTCGGCGGTCGTTCGCCATTCCTGGCGACGGTGGAATCTGGCGCGGCGAGCAACAGGTCAGAAAATGCAGAACCACCTCCAGCCGGCCCTGCCACGTTCGAGAGCGCCCCGCACGAATTGACCAATGCATCCGCCCAGGCGCCGGCACCGGCACCGCCGCCTGCGACGTTCAGACAGGGTGCGATTCCGGTGTCGACGATCGATGCCGGAGACGACGACTCGTCGGAGATCGATCTCAACGAAATGCTGGGAGATGCGGACGAACAAGCGACTGAGGCGGCAGCGCCGGCCGAAGCCCTGGGCAATGCCTTTCGCAGCGTGCGCGAGGATGTCACTCGCCAGAGCGGCGCCGACCAGTCGGCGCAGCACATGACGCTGGCGCGGACATACATGGAGATTGGCCTGCCGGGTCAGGCGCTGGAGCCCTTGAGGACTGCGGCCGAATCACCGCAGTTCCGCTTCGAGGCGGCGTCCCTGCTCGGACGCATCCACAAGGATCGCGGCGAGGTCGAGCAGGCGATTCACTGGCTGGAGCGAGCGTCGACCGCACCGGAGGCCACCGCAGGGGAGGGCAGGGCGGTGACCTACGACCTGGCGTCGCTGCTGGCCGACACCGGAGAAACCGACCGCGCGCTCGCAATCTTCCTGGACCTTCAGTCGAGTGCCGGCGACTACCGCGACGTCCCCGATCGCATCGAACAACTGACCGGCCGGCACCGGGCCACGGGGAAAGAAACGGAAGGCTGATCATCTCGTTCGCGACCCGCCTGCTGCTCGCTGCGTACTTTCTGGAAGCCGGGCTCATCCTGAC
>JBOGIX010000351.1:0-2528 GCA_050744685.1 Vicinamibacterales bacterium
GGGCATAATCGTGCTCGCCAATGGATCGGTGCAAGGCCCGTTGAGGGACGAATGCGACGACGAAGAGGACGGGTGGCTGCCGCGGCGGCGGTCATCACCGCAGCGATGGCGCTGGCGTGGAGCGCGAGCGTAGCTGCACAGGCGGCGCACAGGGAACAGCTCGCCGCGAAGCTTCAGAAGGACCTCGACACGCTCGCCGCCTCCGCGGGCGGCATCGTCGGCATCGGCGTGGTGGACCTGACGAGCGGACAGCGGTTCGGCGTCAACGAGGCGTTGGTGTTTCCCCAGGGCAGCGCGATCAAGATCCCCATCCTGATCGAGCTCTTTCGGCGTGCGGATCTTGGAGACGTGCGCCTCAGCGAGCGCCTCGTCGTCCGGTCCGCGGAGCAGGTCGGCGGCAGCGGCGTGCTCGGCCACTTCTCCGACGGCGGCTCGGAGCTCTCGCTGCGCGATCTCGCGATCCCGATGATCGTGCTCTCGGACAACACCGCCACGAACCTGTTGATCGAGCGGCTCGGCATGGACCGCGTGACGCAGACCATGACGGAGCTCGGCGCGCCCGGGACGCGGCTACGGCGTAAGATGATTCGGCCCGCGGAGAGCGCGAAGGGGAACGAGAACGTCTCGACCCCGCGCGAGGCGGTGGACCTGATGGCCCGCCTCGCACGCTGTGAGCTGCCGCTGTCCGCCGCGTCATGCGCCGAGGTGACGCGCATCCTCGAGATTCCGAAGTCGGGCCCGTTCCGGGAACCGATCCCCTCGTCCGTGCAGGTCGCATGGAAGCCGGGCGGGATCGAGGGCGTGCAGACCGCGTGGGGCGTTGTGCGGGTTCCTGGCGCTCCCTACGCGGTGGCCATCATGGTCAATTTCGGCCCGGACGACATCAATCCGACGATGCGCGAGATTTCAACCGCGGTCTATCGCTATTTCACGCAGATCGCCCGGTCCACCGCATACGGCGCACGCGTCCCGATGGAGTACATGCGGAAGCCGGGTTCCTCACGCTGATCACGAGAATCGGGCGCGCCGCCGCGACTGGCGGCGCGGGCATCTCTGAGGCGTCTTCTTCAACTCCCAACTTCCAACTTCCAACGCCCAAGGCGTGTGGCTCGAAGGAGCCGGGCGCCTTGGGAGTTGAAAGTTGGAAGTTGGGAGTTGGTCTAGCCCTTGCGGCCCACGCCGAACCGCTCCCTCCGCACGACGCCCTCGCCCTCGCGAATCACCACCAGCTGGTCCCCTTCGACCTTCCCGATTGTCTCCGTCTCGCCGTTCGGCCATCGAATGGACACATGCGCGGAGCTTTCGGCGCCCAGGCCGAAGTGCAGCCGGCGGTCGTTGGCGGAATAGAAGCTTGATTGCGCCGTGACGTCCTGCGCCTGCGTACGCTTCCCGTAGGTCGCGGTGACACGCGCGCCGATGGCGCTGCGGTTCGACTTCACGCCTTCGAGCAGGACCTTCAGCCAGTGACCGGTGCCGGTGACGTCGTTGCGCAGCAGCGACGGCGGCTCGTTCATGTTCAGCACCAGGACGTCGACGTCGCCGTCGTTGTCGAAGTCTCCGAAGGCGCAGCCGCGGCTCGAGTGCGTGGCGGCCACGCCGGGGCCCGCTTCGTCGATCAGCTCCTCGAACCGGCCCTCGCCAAGGTTGCGAAACACCAGGCGCGGCGTCTTGTGCGGGTAGGCGGGAAGCGAGCGCTCCACCTCCGGGTAGACGCTGCCGGTCACGACGAACAGATCGGGCAGGCCGTCGTTGTCAAGGTCGGCCATGCCGGTTCCCCAGCTCACATAGCGCGTCTCCACACCGATGCCGGCGCGGATCGTCACGTCGATGAAATAACCCTTGCCGTCGTTGCGGTAGAGGACGTTGGTGTCGTCCGCGAAGTGCGTCTTGAAGACGTCGACGTGGCCGTCGAGGTCGTAATCGCCGAGCGCGATCCCCATACCCGCCTGCTCGAGGCCGTCTTCGCTCAGCGCCAGGCCGCGCTCGAGCCCTTCTTCGCGGAACGTGCCGTCGTGCTGGTTGCGAAAGAGCCAGCTCGGCGTCGAATCGCACGCGACGTAGATGTCCGGCCAGCCGTCGTTGTCGAAATCCGCAGCGACCGTCGTCATGGGATAAGCGCCGGATGCCGCGGCCACGCCAGACTGGCGGCTGACGTCGGTGAAGGTGCCGTCGCCGTTGTTGTGGAACAGCTGCACGGAACCCGTCGGCAGCCCGCGCGGACCGCAGTTCACGGGCACGCCCTTCCAGCGGCAGTCGGAGTTCTGCCCGGGTTTGGGCAGCTGCTCGAGCGTGGTGTTGAGATAGTTGGCAACGAAGAGATCGAGCCGCCCGTCGCGGTCGTAGTCCACCCAGGTGCAGCCGGCGCCGTAACGGACCACGCCGCCCTTCAGGCCCGCCCGTTCCGTGACGTCGGTGAACGTGCCGTCGCCGTTGTTCCGGTAGAGCACGTTGTGCCCGTAGTAGGTGACGAAGAGATCGTCGAACCCGTCGTTGTCGTAGTCGCCCACCGTGACGGCAGAGGCCCACCC